>CADBTH010000214.1 GCA_902797495.1 uncultured Ruminococcus sp. | reverse complement strand
TCCGGGACTCTCGCCATAGCCCGCGACACGTTCGACGAGTTCGACTTCGTCGTGATACCGATCAACCATTTCCATATGGACGGCTTCACGATCGATGAGGCGGATTATAACAAGCCCGACCGCGTGGCAAAGCTCTGGGTCGAGCGCTTTCTTCACGTCCTCTCGATGGACCTTCCTTTTGAGAAGATCGGCTTCGCGCACCTCTCCTGCGAGCTGATGGCGACCGCCTCGAGACGAGACCATATAGAGGTGTGTAACCTGATACCGGAGGACGATCTGAAACGGTGCTTTTCCCTCGCGGCAGAGCGCGGAGCGGGGATCGAGCTGAACTTCGAGACCTTCTTCGACTATACGGAAGAAGAGCTCGGAGAACTGATGCGGATGTACCGCGTCGCGAAGAGCGTCGGCGCGAAATTCTATTTCGGAAGCGACGCGCACCACCCCGCCGAGATGATCCGCTCAAAGGAAAAGTTCGAGCGGGTGATCGACCTGCTTGATCTCAAGGAGAGCGACAAATACAGAGTACCGAAGCGATAAAAGGGCGCCAGGCGGCGCCTTTTTTATAATGATCCGATATTTCATCAAACCTTCACAAAGCTTCAATGTTTCTTTAAGGAAACGGGGCTATAATCGGGTCACAATAAAGAAACGGCAGATCATACGCCGTACGCGAAGGGAGCTGAAAACAATGAAGAAAATATGGATACTGATAGCGATACTGCTCGTCGGCGCGGTGATAACTGCGCTGAGCTCATGCGGAAGCAGCGAAACTGGCGCAGCGAGTGATACGAAAGCCGTAGTGACCGAGACGGCGACGGATAGCGCGTCTGACGCAAAGGAGACGACGCGGGAAGCGGACACGGCGGCGGTAACGGCGGAAAGCGACTCCGCTATCGGCGATACGGTCACTGTAGAATCGTATAGCGGCGGCGCGCTTGCCGCATCAGACCTCTTTACCGAGCGCGATCTTACGCAGGTCCCGGATCTGACGGACGCAGTTTATCTGACGCTCTCGAGCGGAGAGGACGTGAGCATCACCTCCGCCGGAGTATACGTCATAAGCGGGAGCGCGTCGGACGTCACTGTCACGGTTGACGCTGCGGACGACGACAAGGTACAGATAGTTCTTGACGGCGTGGATATCACAAACTCCGACTTCCCGTGCATTTACGTAAAGAACGCGGACAAGGTATTCGTTACGACCACAGATTCCGAAAACTCTTTGTCGGTTACGGGGACATTCGTATCCGACGGGACGACGAACACCGACGCGGTCATTTTCTCCAAAGACGATATAATTCTTAACGGAGTCGGCTCACTGAGCGTCACGTCGACCGACAACGGTGTGACCTCGAAGGACGACCTGAAGATCACCGGAGGCGAGATCTCGATCGAGGCAGCGGATTGCGCGCTTGAAGCGAACGATTCCGTCAGGATCGCAGACGGCAATATTTCGATAACCGCCGGCACCGACGGTATTCACGCGGAGAACGACGATGACGACAGTACCGGATTCGTACTGATATGCGGCGGTACGATTGATATCGGCGCTGCGGACGACGGCATACACGCGGTCACGATAGCCGAGATCGATTCGGGCGAGATCGCGATAACTGCCGCCGAAGGTATCGAGGCTACGTGGGTGCAGATCAACGGCGGAAACGTCACTATCACGGCATCCGACGACGGCATAAACGGAGCGAACAAATCGTCCGCTTATACCGCGACCGTAGAGTTCAACGGCGGTTACACGAAGATCTCGATGGGCCGGGGAGACACGGACGGCGTAGATTCCAACGGAGACATATACGTCAACGGTGGAACGGTGGACGTTACGGGTCAGTCGACGTTCGACTATGACGGCGCCGCCGAGTACAACGGAGGAACGATCATAGTCAACGGTTCCGAGACGGATTCCATCCCCAATCAGATGATGGGCGGAATGGGCGGTCCCGGCAGAAGATAATTATTCCGAGCGGCGGGAGAGGAAACTCTCCCGCTTTTTTTATTTCAATTCATAAAAACGTATAGCAAAATAATAAAAGATATGTTACAATATATCTGAACGATTATATCCCGGCAGGTGCACTATGAAAGACCTTCACAGCGTTAACGAAAAATACGTTTTTACCGATAGAATGAGGCGCATCTTCGACGCGATAGCGGACAGGGAAGTGCCGAACCGCGTCAAAGAGGAGTCGTGGACGAACACGGAGCTCGACGGAAAGACTCCCTTCTGCGACGTCTTCGAGGAGATGGCGGGCGAGCCGTATCTCAAAAAGCTCGCGACAGCCATCGTACGCTCGTGGCTCGTGACGAAGCCGACGATCTATCCCGGCGACGTCGTCGTCGGGGTCACGCGACCGCGCCGCGAGGCGAACGAGCATTTCAGCTGGGGCATCGTCGGTCAGATCTGGAGCGACGAGGTCAGGAACAGCGAGGCGTACCGCGACAATTACGACGAGACGTACAAAAGATTCGAAAAGCTCTATCTCTCCGACGAGCAGACGATGCAGCCGGACGAATTCAAAAACACCCTAAATCCCCGTCAGGACGAGATCTTCGGCAAGGACACCGATCTTGCGGGACTGATGTGGGTAGGCGGATATCAGGGACACACCGTACCGTCCTATCCGCTCCTTCTCTCGCTCGGTATCGACGGCGCGAGGGAGAAGATCGCACGTTATTCCGAGGTTTACCGCGGCGACGAGAAAAAGCAGGAGCTCTACCGCGCGATGAATATCATCCTCGACGGCATGAGAGATTTCGCGCTTCTTTACGCCGCCGCCGCACGCCGTATGGTCGAAGAATATCCCGACGAGAGGGAGCACTGGGAGCGCGTCGCCGCGAACTGCGAGGCGGCGTCCTGCCGCGCGCCGGAAACGCTCGGCGAAGCTTGTCAGCTCATGTGGTTCTACTGTCTGTGGGACTGGTGCGACTGCGTGGGCAGAGCAGACCAGTATCTCTATCCCTTCTATGAAAAATGCGTGCGCGAGGAGGGGCGCGGGCACGCGGAAGAGTATATCGCCGCGCTCTGGTTCAAAATGTTCGAGAACGGCATCCACAACGTAACGCTCGCCGGTCAGAAGAAGGACGGAACGGACGCGACGAACGAGCTGACGTATCTGATGCTTCAGATATGCCGCACGGCGCACAAGACCCACCCGAGAGTGTCGGTAAGGTTCCACGAAAACTCGCCGCGCGATCTGATGGATCTCGTCGTTAAGATGTGGTCCGAGGGGATGTCCGACCCGACGGTCGCCTCCGACGTGAACGCGATCAAGGGGCTGACCGGATACGGCGTGCCGATAGAGGACGCGAGGGACTACACGATCCTCGGATGTCAGGAGATCGAGATACCCGGCAAGTCGAACTTCGGATGCGAGGACGGGAACATGAACCTCGCGAAGGTGTTCGAGTACACGATAAACGACGGGTGCAACAGACAGGGACAGAGAGTCGGTCTTCCGACCGGATACCTGACCGATTACGACAACGTCGAAGACCTGTTCGGAGCGTTCGAAAAGCAGATACAGTATTTCGTCCCGATATGGGTCGAGCTCACGAACTACGGCGTCGACGTCAGGAACGCGAACTGCGCGAAGCTCGTTAAATCCATCTTCACCGAGGCGTGCGTGGAGCGCGGACTGAATCTCGACGACGGAGGCTCCGTATACAACTACGGCGTTATAGAGACGGCGGGCTCCGCTGCCGTGGGCGACAGCTTCGCGGCGATCGAGAAGCTCGTCTTCAGGGACAAAAAGATCGGAATGGAGACTCTCCGCGCCGCGATCGACGCGAACTTCGAGGGCTACGAGGCGGAGAGGAAGATGCTCCGCGACGCGCCGAAATTCGGCAACGACGACGATTTCGCGGACGAATGGTGCCGCCGCGTTCTCGACACGTTCTGGAGCGAGGTAGGAAAGTACAAGAGCCGCCGCGGAGACGTGTTCACGGGCGCCTGCTCTCTGCTCGAGAGCGGAATATGGCTCGGCAGCTGCACGTGGGCTATGCCCGACGGAAGGCGCGCCGGAGAGCCGCTTTCCAACACCATAGGCCCGCGCGAGGGCAACGATATATCGGGCGTCACCGCCATGCTCTCGTCAGTCGCGAAGATGCCCCTCGAAAAGGGCATCGGCGGAACGACTCTGAACGTGCTTTTCCCCGCGGGCACGATGACGACCGAATCAGACCGCGCGGCGGTCGCCGCCGCGATGAGGACTTTCCTTGCGAACGGCGGACAGCTCGCTCAGATAACGACGGCGGATCTCGAGGCTATGAAGGACGCTCAGGAACGTCCCGAATGCCACCGCGATCTGATAGTGAGGATAGGCGGATTCAGCATCGAGTTCGTTCAGCTCAGCCGCGAGACTCAGAACGAAGTCATAAGCCGCTATGCATGTAAATAATATTTACTTAGTTAAACAAAAGTAAATTAATTTGTTTTTATCATTGACATCGGAGAAAAATCGTATTATACTGTTATTGGCTGCATGCGCAGACTTGTAAAAATCAGCCGGACGGGAGGGATCGGTATGGAAAATGAAAAATATAAGTATAAAGTGATAACCATTCCGAACGTTCTCTCTTTCGTCAGAGTGGCGATGATCCCGTTCTTCGTATGGACTTACATCAGGTTCGTTAACGGAGAGGGGAGCATATGGATCCCGTTCGGGATACTTCTCCTCTCGGGATTCACGGACATCGTCGACGGCTTTATCGCAAGGCAGTTCGGGATGGTGAGCAACGTCGGAAGGATACTCGATCCGATCGCCGATAAGCTCACTCAGCTCGCAGTTCTCGCGTGCCTCTGCCTCAGATACCACCAGCTCATACTTCCCGTATGCCTCCTCGTCGTGAAGGAAGTCGCAAACGGCATCATCGGACTCGTAATGATGCACCTCCACCGCGACGCGATCGACTCCAAGTGGCACGGAAAGCTGACGACAGTCGTCATTTATCTTACGATCGTCGTCCATCTGCTGTGGCCCGTGGGCAAAGAGATACCGACTGCGCTTTCGTACTCTCTGATCGGCGCCTGCATCTTCATGATGGTCTTGTCGTTCACTCTTTATACCATCAACAACGTCAGGATCATAAGAGAGTTCAGAAAATCGAAATAAGATATTCAGTCCGCGGCGTCGTATCGCCGCGGACGTTTTTTAAACGAAGAAACGGAGACGGATATGGAAAAACTCGGAGGGAAGAGAATACTTGCGATCGGCGACAGTCTGACGTCCGACGGCAGATGGCAGAGAGAGTTCGAACGTGTGACGGGCAGCTCCGTCGCGACTCACGCAAGGGGAGGGGTCGGGATAATAGATATGGTCTACGGTCTCGGCGCCGCGGACTCGGGGGACATGAAGTACGACCCGACGACGGGAGCGGAGTACCCCCTGCCGCCGCTTGACGTGTCCGACCTCGAAGGGGTCGATCTCGTCATCTTCTACGGCGGATACAATGAGCGGCACATGGAATACGGAGACGATGACGACGTCTTTCCGAGCGACGACACCCTGTACGGCAAATTCAACGCGGTCATGACGAGGCTCTTCGAGCTGAAAAGGATAGCCGGAAACGACTGTCCCGTCGTTCTCATATCTCCTCACTGCGTGGGGAAATACGACTGGGTGGACGCGGACGGCACGGAAGAGTTCCCGCGCGGCAGCGGCAGGACTCTTGAGACGATGTCGCGCCTCGTCGGACGGGTCGCGGAAAAATGGGGATGTTATTTCTTCGACGCCTATCACCTCTCGGGGATAGGGCCTGACAACTGGAACGTTTACGCGAACTCCCCTGCCGCGCTGAGAGATGACTACGATCCGGAGAAAGAATACTTCGCGCCGTATCCGCGGTACGCCGACCAGGCTCATCTCAACGGAGACGGATACGCTCTTCTCGGCGGAAAGATCGCAAATTTCGTTCTCGATTCCGTGCCTCTCGATTGATTATTTTTTAAAAATATCTTGTATATCATCGGTTATTATGATATACTTTAATTAAGCGTTGGGGATACATATTCCCGCGCACACAAAACGGAAAATATTTTTTTGAAATACCGAAAGGAGTATTGTCATGGGACTTATCAAAGCAGGACTCGGAGCTCTCGGCGGAACGCTCGCAGATCAGTGGAAGGAGTTTTTCTACTGTGACGCAATAGACAAGGACGTCCTTGTCGTAAAAGGTCAGAAGAGGACAGGCAGCCGCTCCTCCAACACGAGGGGTAACGACAACATCATCTCGAACGGATCCGTGATCGCCGTTGCCGACGGTCAGTGCATGATCATCGTCGAGCAGGGAAAGGTAGTCGAAGTCTGCGCCGAACCCGGCGAGTTTACATACGACACCTCCTCGGAACCCAGCATCTTCACGGGAAATCTCGGCGAGAGCATCAAGCAGACCTTCAAGACTCTCGGCAGACGTTTCACGTTCGGCGGCGACACGGGCAAGGATCAGAGAGTTTATTACTTCAACCTCAAGGAGATCCTCGACAACAAATTCGGAACGCCGAACCCCATTCCGTTCCGCGTAGTCGATTCCAAGATCAATCTCGATATCGACGTGTCCGTCAGATGCAGCGGCGTTTATTCCTACAAGATCGCAGACCCGATCCTTTTCTACACTAACGTATGCGGCAACGTCGACGGCGAATACAGCCGTACGGAGCTCGACACACAGCTCAAGACGGAATTCATCAGCGCGCTCGCTCCCGCGTTCGGACGTCTTTCCGAACTCGAGATCAGACCGAATCAGATCTCCACACATAACGCAGAGATCGAAAACGCCATGAACGAGGCTCTCTCCCAGAAGTGGGGCGAGCTCAGAGGACTTAAGGTCGTATCCGTAGCGATGAACCCCGTAACTCTTCCCGAAGAGGACGCGGAGGCTATCAAGAACGCTCAGAAGGCGGCTATCAACAAGGATCCCAACATGGCGGCGGCTACGATCGTCAGCGCTCAGGCGGACGCCATGAGAGACGCGGCGAAGAATCAGGGCGGCTCTATGTCCGGATTCATGGGAGTCGGCATGGCTATGAACGTCGGCGGCGCAAATCCTTCCGCTCTCTTCGAGGCAGGCAAGGAGCAGGCGGCTCAGGCGGCGGCTCAGGCGGCTGCAGCCCCCGCGGCTAACGCATGGAAGTGCCCCGTTTGCGGAGCTGCCGTAACGGGTAACTTCTGCACGCAGTGCGGCGCTAAGAGACCCGAACCGGAAAAGGGATGGAAATGCTCCTGCGGCGCTGTCAACCTCGGCAAATTCTGCTCCGAGTGCGGCGCGAAGAAACCCGCGGACGCTCCTCTTTACCGCTGCGACAAGTGCGGCTGGGAGCCGGAAGATCCCCACAACCCTCCGAAGTTCTGTCCCGAATGCGGCGACAAGTTCGACGAAGGCGATATACAGGCATAAATGCGGAAACGGGCGGTGCGCTTAAACGCGCACTGCCTTTTGGAAATACCGGGATGGTGAGAATGAAACTTAAAAGTATTATCGTATTTATCCTCGTTCTTCTCTTTGCGCTGACGGCGGTCGGATGCTCGTCGGACAACGGCGGCCGGGACGACGTTACCGCTGACGTCCACGCGGACGAAGTACACGGGAAGGTGACGTCGGTCACGTATTCCTGCTCCGGCGGAGATACGGTCGAGAGCACATTTTCGTACTACGCCGCGCAGGAAGGCGAAGACTTCGTCTTCAAGTATCTTTTCTACGGAGACGAGGGGCGCGTCGAGGGCGAGAGCAAGATAGAAGAAGCGGATATGAACGAGCTTCGTGCGATCATAGAAAGATACGGCTATTCCGAAAAAGTAGGACAGAGGGAGGACCCCGATTTCGGCAACGAAGAAGCGCTCGACGCGCCGTCCTACTACTTCAGCGTGAGCTATGAGGACGGAAAGTCGATGACTTCAGGTACCGCAGGGGAAGGGGCATTCGAACTCGAACCCTTCTTCAGACTCCTCGCGGAAAAGGTCACACAGTAATACCTGCGATCACGGAGGTTGTAATGGCATCACAACAACTTGAATATAAATGCCCGTGCTGCGGCGGAGCCATAACGTTCGACAGCACACTTCAGAAAATGAAATGTCCCTTCTGCGACACGGAGTTCGACGTCGAGACCCTGCAGCAGTACGACGAAGAGCTGAACCACGACGCCCCGGACGACATGAAATGGGACGTCGAGGCGGGCGACGAGTGGCAGAGCGGCGAAACGGACGGAATGAGGGTCTACGCGTGCAAGTCGTGCGGCGGCGAGATCGTCGGCGACGAAACTCTCGCGGCGACGACCTGTCCCTACTGCGGCAACCCCGTAGTTCTCATGGGTCAGTTCAGAGGCGAACTGAAGCCCGACCTCATAATCCCGTTCAAACTCGACAAGGAAGCGGCGAAGCGCGGACTTACCGAGCATCTCAAAGGGAAGAGACTCCTACCGAAGATCTTCAAGGATCAGAATCACATAGACGAGATCAAAGGTCTGTACGTTCCGTTCTGGCTCTTCGACGCGGATTCCGATGCGAGCATCAGATACAAGGGAACGAGATCGAGATCGTGGAGCGACAGCAGGTACATCTACACCGAGACTTCGTATTACTCTCTCATCAGGGAAGGCAGAGTGTCGTTCTCGCACGTACCCGTCGACGGCTCGTCTAAAATGGAAGACGAGCTGATGGAGTCGATCGAGCCTTTTGACTTCAGCGAAGCGGTCGACTTTCAGACGGCGTACCTCGCGGGTTACCTCGCCGACAAATACGACGTCACCGCCGAACAGAGCGTTGACCGCGTCAACCAGAGGGTAAAAAAGAGCACTGAAGACGCGTTTCTCTCCACAGTCACGGGATACTCGGGAGTCTATGCCGAAAACAGCAACATAAATCTCTCGAACGGTAAAGCCAAGTACGCGCTCTATCCCGTTTGGATACTCAACACGACGTGGAACGGTCAGAACTACAGATTTGCGATGAACGGACAGACCGGTAAATTCGTCGGCGACCTGCCGATGGACAAGGGACTGTTCTGGAAGTGGCTCCTCGGGGTCGGTATCGGCGTCGCGGCGGTGATCTTCGCCTTGCTTTATCTGTGGTGGAAGATGAGGGGGTGACGGCATGAAGAAACTGTTATCATTCTTAATTGCATTATGCCTTCTCTCGGGACTCGTCTTCGTCTCGTCCGTCGCGGTCTTTGCAGAGGACGGTGACAACGTTTACGTCATTGATAAGTCGGGTCTTCTCGAGGACTATGACGTATTCAAATACGACGTAGTGCTGAAGGAAATGAGCGAAGAGAGAAACGAGGATCTTCTGATTCTCATCACAGACGGCGACTCAGCCGCCTCGCTCGCTGAAGAGTACGGAGTCGAAGTCGACGCGGAATCTCCGTTTTATCTTCAGGGGATAGCCGAAAACTATTATGACTCGAACGGCCGCGGATACGGCGAAGACAAAAACGGTATCCTTGTTCTCATGAGGACGGGAGAACCGTTTGAGAATAACATATGCGTTTGTACCAACGGCGATATGGACGGGGAGTTCGGCGACGAAGATATTGAAAAACTTGTCGATTCCGCAGGACCGTATCTCAACGAGGGAAATATTTCCGGCGCTGTTTCCGCATGCATTGACGCCGAGGAACAGTTTTTTAAAGCGAAAGAATCAAGCGTAATACCGACAGAAGAAGAACTGTTTGCTGAAGACGAAGGCAAAGTATACTTCTATGATCATGCTAAAGTTCTCAGCGATGATGAAACCGGAAGGATCAGAGACGAGCTGAAGTCACTGAGCGAAGAGTTCGGCTGTGACGTAGTAATTGCGACGTCAGCAGTAGATATGGACGACGATTCCTTCGAGACAATGTACTACGATAACAGGGGATACGGAACAGGGGAAGAAAGAGACGGAATATTGACAGTTATAATAATTGACGGGTCAAATACCCCTTCAACGATGTTATCCCTGTGCGGTAAACTCGCGTACGAAGATACTCAAGACGTCAAAAATGAGTTTGATCCTGATTATAAATATGATCTGAATTCGAACAATTATTACAGCGCGATAAGACTGTGCATCGAAGCTGAGCGCAGATATCTCGAAAAGTATCAGGAGTCACTGGGATTTCACCCAGTCAAAAAAGGCGTTATAGCGACTCTGATCGGCACTGTGATCGGCGCGATCTCGACGTTCACGATGAAGGGCAAGCTCAAGAGCGTAACGCGCAAGAATCAGGCTGCGGACTACGTAGTGCCCGGAAGCTTTGAACTGAGAGACAGCCGAGACCTGTTCCTGTATTCACACGTAACGAAAACCGCAAGGCCTCAGAACGATTCGAGAAGCGGAGGAGGCGGAGGAGGATTCCATGTTTCCTCAGGAGGCGTCAGCCATAACAGCACAAGATTTTGATCATTGAATAGAGGAGTGTTTATGAAAACTTTTACATTCGATAAACTTCCCGAAAACACAGAAGAACTGCGCGCGATGCCCGAGGCGGCGCTGACCGATCCGTTCGCGACAGCGGCGCTGACTGCGGCGGTGCTTTGCCACTATGAGGCGAGCCCGGATGAGACCTGCGAGATGCTGGACTTCCTCAAAGGCCCGAGACCGCTTTCCCCCTTTGAAAAGCAGTTCTTGCGCGACAGACTCGTCGGAAAAGCGTACGTTCCGCGCTCGTATTTCGCCGGAACGTCGCCTGAAAACAACTACGAGCCCTCGCGCCCCTACACGATAACGGTCGAGGAGAACCCGTATTCCTATCAGAACGAAGGATACGCCACGCTCTGGATAAAGTCGAGCGGCGCGGATACTCCGAGGCAGGTGCAGCTCAGGCGCGCGAAAGGCGACGTCTGGTATCTGTGGGAGAATTTCCTCCTGCCCGATATCAGAGTCCCCGCGTCCGAGGACCCCTGGGCGTAAAACGCCGAAAAAAAGAAACCGAAGAGCCCCGATGACGGATCATCCGCCATCGGGGCTCTTTTTTTGTAATAACAGTCTTAGATCACCATATAAAATTCGATTTCAGCATTTCGCCGTTGTCGATAAGAATGTCCTCGCCGGTTATCGAGCGGTTTGTGACCGTAATAAAATAGGCGAGGTCGGCGATCTCGACGGGATGAGCCCATTTACCGAGCAGAGTCTCGGCGATCACGGCGTCGTAAAGCTCTTTTTTCTCGAGAATGTGGCGGTTTGAGGACGTCACGACTCCGCCGGGGGATATGCTGTTGACCGTCACGCCGCGAGGCGCGAGCGAGAGCGCAAGGTTTTTCATGAAGCCGACGACTCCCGCCTTGCTCGCGGCATAATAAGGAAATTCGGCGCCGTTTCTCGCGGATGCTGAGGCGATAAACAGAACGGATCGAAGGGAAGAGCAGTTTTCAAAGTGTTCCGTAAAGTTGATCGTCCCTTTGAGGTTGACGTCGATCGCATCCTCCTCGTCCAGCGTTCCGGCGTTGTTTATGAGTATATGAGGCTCAGGAACGTCGGGAAAATCTTTTCGTCTTATGTCGTGGATAAAATGACTGTAAAGTGGAGACGTGATCGTCGGTCCGTTAATGTCAAAACCGAAAACCCGGTCGCCGTGTTCTATGAACACCTCGGCGATCGCGCGTCCTATTCCTTCCGACGTTCCGCTGATCACTACGTTCATGCTTCAGTTTCAACGGGCGCGCCGCCCGTTTTTCCTTTCATAATTCTCTTCGATACCTTGTATCCGATGGGAGAGAAGAATATCTCAAACAGCAGTTCCATCACGGCGCCGGTCAGAGCGCAGGTGAAGCACTGCAGAAGCGTCCAGCCGAAGAATAAACGGCTTACGAGGAGCGCAAAGATCATATTGTCCGCAAACTGAGCGATAAAAGTCGATATATAAGAGCGCGCGGCGAATACCCCGAAGCCCTCTTTCTTTTTCAGCAGCTTTCCGATACCGTAGTTCAGAAAATTGTTTATTGCCGCGGAGGCGGCGAAAGCTATCGAACTGCCGAGGATGATGAACCACGTTCCGCTGAACGTATTGTCGAGAGCCGTATTTATCACAGCCTCCGATCCGTCGACGAAGCTCTCGCCCCAGACTCCGGGGATGTGACCGGCGATAAAGAAGATCAGCGCGACGGCAAGGTTCAGCGCGAGCGCAACTATCGACATGACCGTTGCCGCGCGCGGGCCGTAACAGTGCGTCATTATATCCATACAGAGGAACGTGAGCCATGAAAACAAAATACCGCAATCGAGTGCGAGCCAGTCGACGCCGGTGTCGATGCTCTTGTTTGCTAAAAGGTTCATCCCGACAATTGAGAGGATGAGCATCGCGGCAACAAGCGGCGGAACGTTTCGCAACAGATCACGGAATTCGGAAAACGCTTTTTTCATTTTAAATTTCTCCTTGTTTTTAAGGTGGTTATCAAGAACACCTATTCAATTGTACGCAAATAACTATATCACATCTTTTCCTCATTTTCAACCCTTTTTCTTATTTTTATTTAAAGTTGACATAAAATGCCTGCTGTGGTAAATTAATAGTATCAGTTTTATTTGTGAGAATTATTATGAAAAAAGAATTCAAAAGATTCGATATGAAAGCGCCTCCGGTCAGAACGAAGTGGTATCTCAGGCCGCTGACGTATATCCTCTGCGCGCCGGACGTAAAACGCCACGGGCTGAAGATCACGAAGAACGGAACGGAAGGGCTGAAGCCGCCGTATCTGATGCTCTGCAACCACAACGCCTTCATGGACTTCAAGGCGGCGACGTGCGCAATCTTTCCGGCGAGGGCAAACTACGTCGTCGCGATAGACGGCTTCATACACAGAGAACGGCTTCTCCGCAACGTGGGCGGCATCTGCAAGAGAAAGTTCACGAACGATATAACGCTCGTAAAACAGCTGGCCGAGGTCGTCAAGAACGGCGACGTCGCCATGGTCTACCCCGAGGCGAGATATTCGCTCTGCGGAACGACGGCGGTATTGCCTTCCTCCCTCGGCAGACTCTGCAAGATGCTGAATGTCCCCGTCGTCACTTTTATCTGCCACGGACACCACGTCAACTCCCCATTCTGGAATCTGCACGACAGAGGGGTCAAGCCGACGGAGGCGGAGTTCACGCTTCTCTATACTCCCGACGAGCTGAAGACGGCGAGCGTCGACGAGATAAACGCAAAACTCGTCGAGGCGTTTCAGTACGACGACTTCGCATGGCAGAAGGAGCGCGGAATAAAAACGCCGTACAAAGGTCGCGCCGAAGGGCTCCATAAGGTGCTGTATCAGTGCGCCGCCTGCGGAAAAGAATACAGGATGACCTCGGAAGGCGCGAAGCTCATATGCAACTCCTGCGGTAAGAGCTGGACGATGTCCGAGCTCGGAGAACTATCCGGCGACGACGGAGTGACGGAGTTCTCTCATATCCCCGACTGGTACGAGTGGGAGCGGGCGAACGTCAGACGCGAGGTCGAAGCGGGAACTTATTCTACCGGCGAGATGCCGGTCACCGTCGACAGCCTTCCCAACGCGAAGCGCTTTATCAGACTCGGAGAGGGAACGATGACGCACGATATGAACGGCTTCACCGTCCGCGGCACCGACGTCGACGGCGACCCGTTCGAGATGATAAAGTCCGTCCCGAGCCTCTATTCGTGCCATATCGAGTACGAATATCTCGGTAAGCACGGCGACTGTGTCGACCTCAACACACTTGAAGACACCTGGTATATCTACCCGCACGACTGCGACTTCGCAGTCACCAAAATGGCGCTCGCCACGGAAGAACTCTATCAGCACGACCGCGCCGAAAAGGGAAGACCGTGTCCTCCGGGACTGGCGTGAGCGCGAAGCGCTCACGCAGCGATATGAATTCCTTACGGAATTCGCGATATGCAGAAAGCGCGATATATTCCTGCGGAATGCAATATGTCCTGCGGGACGAGAACGGGAATTCATATTCTATCGTACGCGAACAGGGTGAGCGTATATCGCATTTGCCCGATTGGCAAATATATCGAATCGCGGCACGCAGGGAAGCGATATATCGCTTTTGCTAATGCTCATATACCAACCGATCCCTGTCACTTTAAGTCCGATTCGCCAAATACTATGTTTACAAAATACGCGCCGCCTGTTACAATGAGAGTGTAATAAGCGGCGCCGCGTTATTATCAGATCAATAACATGAAAGGAATCCAAGATATGATAAGTTTCGGACAAAGGCTTAAAATGCTGAGACATGAATCGGATATTTCGCAGTCGGATCTCGCGGACGCGCTCGGCGTTTCCGTGCAGTCCGTATCAAAGTGGGAGTGCGACGCGTATTATCCCGACGTCTCCATGCTCCTGCCCCTTTCCTCCGTGCTCGGAGTCACCGCCGACTGCCTCCTCGGCGCGGGATCGAACGAGAAGGAGGATCTGGAGAAGCTCGAAATGACGATAAAAGATATTAACAGCGATAATTACCCTTTGGATAAAGAAGGTTATTTGTATACCCTGTATAAAGTGCGTAAGGAGTTTTTAAAGGCGTATCCTTTGAACTATTCCGTAAAAACAGAATGTGCGGAAAGCCTTTATTTCTATTTGATAGACAAGCTGCGAAAAGGCGATTTTACCGTCTCAGACGAAAAGTTTGAAAGCCTTTGGAATGAAGGCGTAAAAATGGCGCAGAGCGTCAGGGGCAAGGACACAGATCCGAGTCGTCAGGCTTATGTGCGTTGTTATCTTGCCTACTACTATACTTTAAAAAAAGATTGGGATTCTGCGGAATTATATGCAAACGAGCTTCCGGAAGAAGGCGTTTCAAAACTTGATGCAATGCTTTATATTGCGGGACAGAAGGAGGATCATCAGGAGTTTGAAAAGCTGACGAGAGAGAAAGCTAAAAAGTGCTCCCTGAATAACGTTTGTGCGCTGATAGCGGTTGCATCCGGTGTCTCTATGTTCGGAAATGAGAGAAAAGCAGAAGCTCTTGAAGCATGGAACGACGCAATGAAAGCGGCGCTCGAATTTGAAAGACTGTTCAAATGGGACTGGGATTGGAAAGAAAAAATGCAGATCGACCTTTCCCACCCTTTGGCTTTGAAGATTGAGATCCTCATCAATATGTGCGTCGATCATCTCGCCGTTGACCAATTGAACTTGGCGCTCGACTGTGTGGAACAGATAACGGATATAGGTACCGACCTTTACGGAGAACTGCTTAAAAATGTTCAGAAGGGAACGGGAAAGTATAAAGTTATGCTCGGATTTATAAAGAGCATTCCGTTGGGATGTTACTGCCGCGTTTTCGATACCGACGACAATATCCTCACCCGAGAGGAGCGCTTCAAAGCCTGCAAAGCGCGGCTTGACGCGCTTGAATAACACAAAAAACCGACCTCGCGGTCGGTTTTTCTTTGCTTATTGGGTTTCCAAAGGGATATTTCCCTTTGGCGGGGGTACAGGGGGCGGAGCCCCTTGTTACTTAGACAGTGAGAAGTTCTCGAGCCAGTTTGCGTAGCGGAGGTAGAGCGATTGCGCCTCACCCTGCAGCTCTTCGGCGTTCATCATCGTGAATCTGTCCTCTTTTTCGTCGTAAGTGTAGTTCTTCGCGTCGCGCTCGCCTATCGCCTTTTTGACGAGAGCTCTGCCGTCGTTGATGATGGAGATAAGTTCTTCCATAACGGCGTCGTCGATCGCCTCGGCGCTCTTTACGAGACCGTCGAAATACGCGTCGCAGTCCTCGACTTTGAACTGATTCTTCTCCACGTATTCAAGGTCGGCGGGATAGAGGTAGAACGTGTTGCCGTCGGGATCCTTTCCCGTGTAGTTCGGCCAGTTCCACTCAAAGTCGACGTAATCGAACATAGCGTATACGTCCGAGGCGAGGTTCGCGCTCGTGATCCTCTCCCAGAGAGCGAGCTTTTCGGACGCCTCGGAGGAGTTGACCTCCGTGTAGACCGCGTCCGCGATCCTGTAGTTGTATGTGTAGCCGTAATCGTCCGAGAAATCACCCGTCTCAAGAGTCCCGACGACGTTGATAGGCGCGTCGGTGAAGTCGAATCTGTCGCCGTCCTTCGCGTAAACCGCGATCGTGTTCGAGAGCTGCTGCGTGTTCGGAACGCAGTAAGGACAGCTCTGATAGGGAAGATTCATAAGATAGAGGTATTCGCCGCTCACCGGAGAGACCGTCGCCATGTAGCCGATGATCTCGACCGTTCGACCGGAGAGGGAGTTTATCCTGTCCATGTTGATCGATTCGGCGAACGTCAGACGAACGTTGCCGTCTTCCGTCTCGACCGGCTCCGTACTTTCCGATCCCGTGTCCGCGGGAAGAGAGCTTGCCGATCCCGTTTCCTGCTTTTCGTCTTTATTCGTTCCGTCCGCACATCCCGCGAGAAGCAGGCACGCGAGAGCAAGTATAAACGCTATGTATCTTTTCATCTTATAAACCTCAGTTCCTGATTATATCTTTGCGGGAAATGTGAAGCGTGCAGATCAGAGTCGGAAGCACGCTGATCACGAACACTACCGCCATTATCAGCCACTCGAAGGGGTAGATCTTCGAGGCGTCGAGAACGATGCCCATCGAGGCGACGAAGTCGCTCATCAAAGAGAGAACGAGCCGCGATACCCCGAACGAGATCGCAGTTGAGATAAGTCCGATGACGGCGTTCTGTATCAGGAAGAGAATATTGACCTTGCCCGTTCCGATACCGATCAGCCTCATGAGCGCGATATCCTTCTGCGAGTCGTACATGTTGAGGATCGTGACGGTCGATATGACAAAGACGTTCATTATAAGAATGATGATGCAGAGCAGATATACGATCTTCCGGCTCAGGTCCACGTTTGAGATTATCTCGCGGATGACCTCGGCGGGCGTTATCGTCAGAATGTTCGAGTCGGAGGCAAACTCCTTTTTGATCTCCTCGGCGTAAGCCAGAGTCCTGCATTTAAGAAGTATCGCGCAGACCGTTCCTTCTTCCGCGTGTTCTTCGTGCTCTTCGTGCTCTTCGTCCTCACCCTCGAACGTGTGACTGGAAGGCGCGTCCGCGTCTTCGGAGGATCCGTCTTCGTGTTCGTCATGGCCTTCGTCGTGGCCTTCGTCTTCGTGGTGTTCGTGAACTTCCCAGACGGTCTCGATGTCGGTGAATACGGCGTTGTCGTAAGCGGTGTTCGTCTCTTCAAGGATCCCGACGAGCTTCAAGGGGTTTGCCGTGTGCTTTTCGCCGTTTTCCGAGAGCCCGTGAGACGTTACGAGCTCGTCTCCGATCGAGAGTCCGTATTTCCTTGCGACCGACGAGCCGACGACCGCTTCGTAAACGTCGCCGAACATCTCACCGTCTTTGAGCGGCTTTCCGTCGAGGAAGGCGGGCTTCGTGCCGACGATCTTTGAGGAGTTGTAGCTGTCGCCCATAGCGAACGGGATGACTACGTTCACTCGGTCGTCGCTCTCAAGCTTTTCAACGTACTCGTATGAGATCGTCCCGGGCGGCTTGTCCGTGAAGAAGAGCGTGTTCATCGCGAGCTGAGTCGAGCTTCCCGCGGGCCCGACGATCGTGTCGTAGGTGGAAGTGGTGTTTACGAGTCCGTCGTTGACCTGCTCGGCTACGTTGTAGGCGAGGATCGCGACCGAGGCGGAGATGACGATGGAGAGTATTATCAGTATCATCTTCACCTTCTTGGTGAGCATATTTTTAAGAGCGAATTTAAGCATTCTTTTCCACCTCGCTTTCCGAGTAGGATGAAGCAATGCCGTTCATATCGATAGTGCAGTCGAAAAGAGGCGCGAGACGGTCGTCGTGAGTCACCGCGACGAGCGTTTTTCCCTTCGCGATCTTCAGCATCTCTTCGACGACCTTTTTTCCTATCTCATAGTTGAGGTTGCCCGTCGGCTCGTCCGCGAGAATGATGTCAGGCGCCTTGACGAACGCGCGCGCTATGGCGACCCTCTGCCGCTCGCCGCCCGAGAGCTGCTTCACTTTTTTCTTCTTTTTTGACAGTATGCCGAGCTTTCCGAGCACGTCGTCCATAGCGGAAGTCTTAACTCCCTCGAGCCTCAGTACGTTTATATTGTCCTCGACTGTCATCTCTTCGATGAGCTTGAAATCCTGGAATATGTAGCCGATCTTTTCGATCCTGAAGCGATCCTTTTGCTTCTGACTTTTGCGGCTCATCTCAACGCCGTCAAAATAAATTGCGCCCTCTGACGGAGTAATGACCCCTGCGAGCATATTCAGCAGGGTCGATTTTCCGCATCCGGACGCACCGAGAAGGACGTAGCTTTTCCCGTCCTCAAAAACGATATTATTATAGCTTATTAGTGTGTCTTCGTCAAATCTCTTGACGAGACCTTCCGTTTTGATCATTATTGTTTCCTCCCGCGCCGCATTTTTGCGGCAAAAAAGATATAGTTATAGCTTCAGCAGGGAAGAAACGATCAATTATTCAGCCTGACTTTAAGAAGGAGAGGCGTTTCGAAAGATACTTTTCCGTCGACGGATGCGCCGCGGTATTGAGACGCGCGCGGCATAACGTTGGCGCAGCAGAAAACGAGGGATACGCCGAGGGCGAGTCCTCTCAGAATATTGACGGCGCTTTCGATGCGAACGCAGACGTGGCAGTATTCGGGATCATGGTCGTGATGAAGATTTGCGACGATAAAAAACGACAGCGACAGCAGTGAAAAAATCAGCGCCGCGACGAGAATTCTTTTTAATACGTTCTTCATCATTCCGCTCCTCTCCCGTTTTATGACATTATTATACTTCATCGGCGGCGTCAAGTCAAGAAATAAAATGTGTCGTTAATCTGAAAACTGAGTGAAGACGGGTCAAATGGTATCGCGGACTCCTTGACACGGGGACGGAAGAAATGTATAATTATTTCGTGGAATTGGAAACGTCGGGCATTTTTTGTCATTGACCTCAGCCGCCGGACGTAATATAATAAAAGAAAAACGGCTGACGGAAAATGAAAACGAATATCGGAAACATTGTAAAACTCGCTTATTTTGTCGTTATTTTCGCGTCTCTTCTCCTGTTGTCCGCGGTCGCGGAGCGGGGAGAAACGGAAATGTCGCGCCGCCTCGTGCCGAGAATGTTCGAGGTGCCGCAAATGATAGAGGCGCTGATAGCGGGAATGACGTTTGCGGTCGCGGGAGGTACTGCGGCGGCGTACATAGAAAAGAAAAACGAAGGAGGAGAGCGAAGGTGACTTTCAGAGAAAGATTCTTATCATATTCGGCGTCTGTCGGCATCTCGGAACTGACGAAGTCCGCCAAAGCCGTCGTCGTCGGATTCTCGGGCGGCGCGGACTCGACCCTTCTTCTGTCGCTCCTCTGCGAAACGGCGGATATAAAAGTCGCCGCCGCCCATCTCGACCATATGCTGAGGGGTGCGGAAGCGGAGCGCGACCGTGACTTCTGCCGGGACTTCGCATCGTCGCGCGGCGTCGCTTTTTTTGAGAAAGAACTCGATATTTCTGCGATTGCAGAAAAAGAGGGGATCGGCGCCGAAGAGTGCGGCAGAAACGAAAGATATAAATTTTTCGGCGAATGCAGAAAACAGCTTGCCGCTGAGCTTTCCTGCGACGTCTCGGAGATACTCGTCGCAACCGCGCACAACGCGGACGACAATCTCGAGACCGTCATATTCAATCTCGCCCGCGGATCGGGTCTTCGCGGCCTGCGCGGGATACTTCCGGTCAGGGACGGGGTGTATATAAGACCCCTGCTCGCGTTCACTTCCGCCGAGATCAGAGCGGAGTGCGAAGCCGAAGGGCTCGATTTTGTTATTGATTCTACAAATCTCGAGGACGGCTATACGAGAAACAGGATAAGACACCGCGTTATCCCGGAGCTTGAAAAGATCAATCCTTCCGTGCAGAAGACCGTCCTTTCCGGATGTGCGACCGTAACGGAGGACGAAGAATACCTTGACTCCCGCGCGAGGGAGATCAGGGCGTGGCGCACGTCCGTCCCCTGCAGGGAGCTGAAGGATCTGCCCCGCGCTCTCTCGTCCCGCGTCGTCTCCGATATGTTCTCCGATCTGTCGGACGTTTCGCTCTCGTCCGTCCATACGGCGTCGATCCTCGGCGCGCTCTCGTCGGGCGCTCACGGCAGACTCCATCTGCCCGACAACGTGACGGCGTACTACGGAGACGCGCTCGAATTCGTCAGGGAAGAGGACAAAAACGCGTCGGCCGAATTCTGCTTTGACGCCGTTCACGGAGAGCGCATCTTCGAAGAGTACGGTTTTTCGATCGGTTTTTACGGCGCTGACGACTGCTTTGAAAAAGACGGGGGCAATGTTTACAAAGAGTTAATATATAAAGTCTGCATTAATGATAAAATAATTAATAATCTTTTTGTAAGAAACCGAAGAGAATCCGACGTGTATCTGATCCGCGGGCATCACAGAAAGCTGAAAAAGCTGATGTGCGACGCAAAAATACCGGCGAGAAAACGCGACCGCATTCCCGTCGTCTGCGACGGAGAAGGGATCGTATGGGTCCCGGGATTCCCGGTCAGGGACGGACTTTCGGCAAAAGACGAAAAAGATTGTAAAACCATAATCATATACAGAGACTTCGCGGAGGAAGATCGAAATGACGGAAAATTTTAACACACACGGTGCAGAGATCGAAAAGGTCCTCATGAGCGCAGAGGAGATAGACGAGGCGACGACGCGTATCGCGGGCGAGATAGACCGCGATCTCGAGGGATGCTCCGACAAGGTCATCATGCTCGGCATACTCAAGGGAAGCGTCGTATTTATGAGCGATCTCATGAAAAAAGTCAAGACCCCGGTCGAGATAGACTTCATGAAAGTCGCGTCCTACTCCGGTACGGAGTCGACGGGGCGCGTCGAGATTATCCTCGACCTCAACCGTCAGGATCTGTCCGACTCGAGAGTCATCGTCGTCGAGGACATCATCGACAGCGGCAGAACGCTCTCGTATCTCACGGAGTATCTGAGGCTGAACGGCGCGAAGAGCGTCAAGACCTGCACGCTTCTCGACAAGCCGTCCCGGCGCGTTGTTGATTTCGTTCCCGACTACGTCGGCCGCGAGATCCCCGACGAGTTCGTCATCGGCTACGGTCTCGACTATGATGAAAAATACAGAACGCTTCCGTTCGTCGGAGTTCTTGCAAAGAGCGTTTACGCTCCGGACGAGGCGAAAAACGACTGACGGCCGCGTTTCCCCTATATATTCCTTAAAAGGAGGATCGGATGAAAAAATTACTGAAGCAGTCGATCATCTATATTCTGATCTTTGCCGCGCTCATTGCGATCGTATATTCGCTCTGGTTCAGAACGGCTCCGGATAAAATGACGTACAGCGAGGTCGTCGATCTGTTCAAAAAGGAGCAGGTCGAGGAGTTCGAGATAGACAAGAACGTCCTGACGATGAAGGTGTACGCAGTCGACAAGGACGGAGCGCGGACGGGCAACCCGTTCGAGGTCATCTACAAGCTCCGCAGCTTCGAGCTCTTCTACACGGATCTGAACGAGCTGATTCAGCAGCAGCACGCGGACGGCAAGATCACGAAATACGATATGCCCGCCCCCACGGAGATACCCGCATGGGTCGGATACATCCCGTATATAATCATGATCGGCGTGTTCATATTCCTGTGGTGGTATATGATGAGCCAGGCGACCGGAGGACGGGGATCGAAGATCAATTCCTTCGGCAGGATCAAGGCAAAGCAGGCGGCGGCAGACAAGAACAAGAAGTACTTTACCGACGTCGCGGGAGCGGAGGAGGAAAAGGCGGAGCTCGAAGAGATCGTCGAATTCTTACGAAACCCCGACAAGTTCACGAAGCTCGGCGCGAAGATACCTCACGGCGTTCTTCTCGTCGGCCCTCCCGGAACGGGTAAGACCCTGCTCGCAAAAGCGGTCGCGGGAGAAGCGGGAGTTCCTTTCTACTCGATATCCGGTTCCGACTTCGTCGAGATGTACGTCGGCGTCGGCGCTTCCCGCGTCAGAGACCTCTTTGAGACG
>CADBTH010000213.1 GCA_902797495.1 uncultured Ruminococcus sp. | reverse complement strand
GTATATTCCGCAATTGACAAGGATCGATATCCCCGAATTTGAGATGCAGCTTCGCGATTGCTTTTTCACTCCTCCCGAGGGAAAGGTATTCGACCGCTGGAGCGCGGGCGCTGCCGGTGAGAAGATAATCGTCGGATCGGATATGACGGTAACCCCTGTCTGGAAGGACGCGGAAACGCCCGCTTCCGAAGAGCCGCAGAATGAAGAAACTCCTGCGGAAGAGCCGGTACAAACCGACGCCGCCGAGGTGCCTGCGCCGGATGCGGAGCCGCAGACCGTAATACAGGACACTAACACTACGAGTCCGACGACCGGGTACGAAGAGAACAGTTTTCCCGGTGCAGCCGCGCTTATCGCAGCGTCTGTTCTGACGTCGCTTGCAGTGTCGGTCGCTGTCTTCGTTGTTTTAAACAAAAAATATCGGAATGATTAAGCCGAAGCACAAAAAACGCGGGGACAAAGTCCTCGCGTTTTCGTCTCGGGTATTTTCTTTATCCTGCGCGGCGCGCGGTAATGAAGCGCGCTTCCCAGTAGTTTCCGATCGGCGCCTGCTGCGTCGGCTTGTCGGGATTGAAGCATGCGATGAACTGCCCGTCTCCGGCGTAGATAGCTTCGAACTCGGCGCCGCCGCCGATCTCGTTTGCAAAGACGAGGATATCGCCCGGCTGTATGTCGGAGCGCGAGACGGTTTTGCCGAACGCGGGCATATCGCGCGCGAGGCGCGGAACTTCGACGCCGCTCTCTTTAAATATGTAGTAGATGAAGCCGGAGTTATCGAACTCGTCCGGGCCGATCCCTCCGAGTCTGAATTTCGTACCGATCAGTTTTTCGGCGAGGGCGAGCGCGTTGAGACCGACGTTGGACGAGCTCGGCGAAGCGGGAGTTTCTTCCTCTTTTTCGGTCTCCGTTTCGGTTTCCGCCTCGGTCTCTTCCTCTGTCTTCTGT
Source organism: uncultured Ruminococcus sp. (assembly GCA_902797495.1). Lineage (GTDB taxonomy): Bacteria > Bacillota > Clostridia > Oscillospirales > CAG-272 > RUG14199. The sequence continues at coordinate 2,720 of CADBTH010000213.1, read as the reverse complement.
TCCGTTTCGGGCGAGGGCTCTTCCGTTTCGGGCTCCTTCGTATCATCTTTTATTGATTCGAAGTCTATCGGAGCCTTCGTCTCTTTCTCCGGAGCCGCCTCTTCTTCTGCGCCGCACGAGGTGAGAGAAACCGCCGCGACGAGCGAGAGGATCAGCGCGAGTATACAGATGATTTTTTTCACAATGTCACGTCCTTTTGAGTTTTCTGATATTACCGTACTATTTTACGCAGATTTTATCCTTTTGGCAATAGTATTTTTAAAAATGAAACGTCAGAAAAATAATAGTTGACAAATCCCCTTTGCTGTGGTACAATATTTAAGCGCGAAAAGCGGAGAAGAGTTTAGAACTGTGATTTTCGCTTTCCCTTCCCCACGAACCGCAAAGCGATTCGCCGGGGGCCCCAAGGACGCGAAAAGATATGAGATCCCTACGGGATCGTTATGATATGCCCGTTCCAAACTCGCACGGAGTGCGATCATAACTGCGAAGCATCATAACTCGTCCGTCAGGATGATCATAACCCGTTCCGAAGGAACGGTCATAACTGATTTTTCTTCGAAAAATCATCGGGGTGTGGCTCAGTTCGGTATAAATGACGCTCCTAATCTTTGATTCGGCAAGCGGAATTATGCGAAGGGCGAAGCCCGAAGCTGAGCAGCGTAGCGCTCTCTGTTGTGCAAACGGCACCGCTCGTGCAAACTAAAACAGCAATTGAATATTTCGGGGTGTGGCTCAGTTCGGTAGAGCGCTTGGTTCGGGACCAAGAGGCCGCTGGTTCAAATCCAGTCACTCCGACCAAGGAAAAAGCACTGCATTTGCAGTGCTTTTTCGGCTTTATACGCCCTTTCCTGATATTTTGAAAGAAAAAATCTACCACTTGGTGCGAAAAATCTACCTGTCGGCGAAAACTACTTTACAAAACCGCTCAGTTCGATTACAATGTAAGCGTGAACGGTACTTGAAACGAGGTGAGGACGTGAAACTTAAGATCGAGATAGACCGCGATCTGCCGAAGGAGATCGTCATTCGTACGCCGGAGTTCGACGACGAGTGCGCGGCGATTCAGAGAGCGGTCGAAAAGGCGATATCTTCTTCCGGAGAGATAGCGCTGAGGGGAGCGCACGGAGAAACGTTCGTGCCCTATTCCGATCTGTTCTTCTTCGAGGCGGGCGACGACAGAGTTTACGCGCACACCTCGTCGGAGGTTTTCGTCTACCAGATGCGTCTTGCTGAGCTCGAGGAGATGACTCCGAGGACTTTCTGCAGGGCGTCGAAGAGCATACTCGTCAATACGGCTAAGATACGCTCCATCACCAGGTCCCCGACGGGCGTCGGAGAGGCGTCGTTCAACGGTACCGATAAAAAAACGTACATTTCCCGCATGTACTTCAAAGCGGTGCGGGACGTGATCGAAGAAACGAGGTTGAAAAAATGAGATCAAGTGTCAGAACGAAAATATCAAACAGGATCTTTTGGGGAGTAGTGCTCATCGGAGCCGCCGCCCTCCTCATACTCAACGGGCTGGGGGTCGATCTCGGCTACGGCGTAAACGTATGGAGGATAATCGGCGGAGTGCTTTGTCTCGCGTGCATCGTCGACAGGGTAGCCGAGAGAAGATTTACGGATATCGTCATCCCGCTCGCGTTTCTTTTCCTGATCTTCGAGCCGACGATAGCTCACGCGATCGGAAGACCGGACGACGATCTTAATCTGATCTCGACCTGGACCGTCATACTCGCGGCGCTCCTTCTGACCGTCGGACTCAAGGTCATATTCCGAGAAAAGAGCGGGATCGTCACTTCGGGAAAACTCGGCTCGTCAAGCGTATACTTTGACGGCGCCGATCTCTCCGACGCTGAGATATGCGACAACATGGGAACGGTACAGGCGTACGTCACGAACCCGGAAGCGTACGAGGGAAACGGAAAGATCACGATCAGTGATAATATGGGATCTGTGAAGCTTCATCTTCCCTCGAACTGGAACGTGGTCGCAAACTGTCACGACAATATGGGCAGAGTGACGATACCGGAGCAGAAGGGCGGCGTCTACGACAGGACGCTCAGGATCGATATCTACGACAATATGGGCGGGATTGAAGTTATATTCGAGTGAAGCGTATAAAACAAAAAAAGCAGGTCGCGCGACCTGCTTCTTCTTGTTTAATGACACATACAGGATAATTAATGAAAGGTATCCTGCATCTTGAGTATTATTTGCAGTTTTATCTTTCTGAGATCCGCCCGGTTATTTCATATGTTTGCCGTTCAATGTGCACATCGTACTCTTCCTTCACGCCGTCCGGCGAAACAAGCGTCAGAACCGTGTTGCCCGCCCTTTTGAAATCGGCGGGAAAATGTGTTCCTCAACGCTGTACATACGTTTATATTGTATTATATCGGAAGCGCTCAAATATTTCAACCCCTAAAACTATTTTTGATATGATGAGGATAACTGATCTGCATGCCAAGAGTTTGCGGGGAAGTGCCGCTCATTCAGACGGGATACTTACAACGAAGCGAAATGAAATAATTGGGTTTCCACATGAACTGTTGCTTTTCTCGTTATTTCGTGATACAATTATTCAAACGAAAAACGAACGATGCAAGCAGTCGTTTCGCACTGCGGTTTCATCAAAAAGGAGGATCGGCATGGAAAAGTATATTTTGTTCGGCGCGGTCGCCGCGCTCATTATCGGGTTTGTGGTGTATACCTTT
>CADBTH010000212.1 GCA_902797495.1 uncultured Ruminococcus sp. | reverse complement strand
GACTTCGGAGCGGCGAGGGATTTCGGGTATAAGCGGCGCCACCTCGGTCACGACGTCATGTGCGGCGTCGGAACTCCCGTCGTCGCGGTCGAAGGCGGCTACGTCGAGACTTGCGGCTGGAACGTATACGGCGGCTGGAGGATCGGCATCAGGTCGTTTGATTCGAAAAGATACTATTATTACGCACATCTGAGAAAAGGACACCCGTACTGCGATATTTACACGGGAAAGACAGTAGACGCGGGAGAGGTCATAGGATACGCGGGCATGACCGGTTACAGTTCGAAGGAGGACGTCAACAATATAAACGTTCCGCATCTTCACTTCGGCATGGAGCTGATCTTTTCTCCGGAACAGAAGGACGGGTACTGTCAGATTTGGATCGATCTTTACGAGATATCGAAATTCCTCGAAGAATACAAAGCTCCGGTATACCGTTCCGATTCGACCGGAGAGGCAGTCGGGGCAAGGATTATTACTGACTCGCGAAGTCCCGACTGATTTTGACCTCATATATTAATTGGGGGTTGAATTAGTATAAAAAATATGCTAAAATATCTGTAATAATATAATACAGAGGAAACGTATGTCTGAAAACAGAAAAAGAAAGTCGTCACCGGGCGACCGCGGACGTAAAGCGGGGATCAAAGAGATCCTCATAAACACCTGCTGTATCTTTACGATAGCAATTTTCGCGCTTTACGTTCTCACTTCACTGATCCTCGGGAAAGTGAACTTCAGCACGAATCTCGGAAACACCGCCGCAATCTTCGCTCTCTCGTTCGCGCTCTCGGCGGCAACGCTCGTATTTGACAGAAAGAAACTGCCGTTCTGGGAATCGAGTCTTATTCTCTATTTTCTGATCGGCGCGATATACTACCTCATTGTCGTTCGTCTCTCCGGAATGCACACCGATCTTAAAGGCACGCTGACCGCGATGGCAATTTACACGGTTTTGTTTTTGATCTACGTTATCGTCAGACTCGTTATCAGAAAGACGAAGAACAGAAAGACGGAGACGGAACGGGAAAAAGATTATCAGTCAAAGTTTTGACGGAGGATATTTGAATGAACAGATCTGCTCTTAACAGATTCATAGCGATAGCGGTCTTACTTGTCGTGACGGTCGTCGCGATGATCGTCGCCAAGCCGAGAATAGGCACAGCGAAAGAACAGGCAAAGACTCAGTCTGCCGATACCGCGACGGACCCGGCTGTCGTGACCGAACATCAGGATGAAACGGAAACCCCGGATACGGAAGAGACTGAAAAGACTGACGACGAGGCCGAAAACGACTATATATTGAAAGAAACGGACGCCGCGTCTTCCGAATACCTCGACAGGATAGTTTTCATCGGCGACAGAACCATAGGAAACATTGAGTATTGCCCGATACCGGAGCTTCCGCGTATCAGCCAGCAGGTATGGTCTCTCGACGAGAACGCCTCCGTTTCAAAAGCTATTGTCGCCGATACGTTCCTTCACCCTGTTTGGATGGAAAACGTTTCGTTCATTACGGCGATAAAAGATATCGCTCCTCCCTACGCTATACTCACTTTCGGATCGTACTCGGACGGAGAAGGATACACAAGAGACTCTCTGATCAAAGCGTACAGTGAGTTTATCGGTCACTTGATATCCGCTTCTCCCAACACTCAGATCATTATCCAGTCGATACTTCCCGTAGGAAAAGGCTGCCCGATAGTCTCATCCGAGCAGATCGCCGAAAGAAACGAATGGCTGAAGGACTTCTGCAAGCAGAACCACATTTATTATCTCGACACTTATTCGGCTCTTGTGAACGAAGAGGGATACCTCAGGATCGATTTTTACGATCCGGACAATATTTATTCGGGTATACAGAACTACACGATGAACTACGCCGGTTACAGCCAGATGATCTATTACGTCAGAACTCACGTTCATCCGTCTTACGTCCCGCAGACCCCCGACACGTCGGAATAAAAAAATTTAAAAAGGTGCGGTTTAAAACCGCACCTTTTCAGTTTATAAGGTCGTTATAAAAAATTATCTCTTCGGGAAGACGGAGGTTCAGCTTTTCTCTCGCCTTTTCCTCGTAGTATTCTCTGTCCTTCGGATTTTCAAGATCGTTACCGTACTGGTCGATCTCGTAATTCAAGTGATCGATCTCTTCCCTCAGGTCCTGATTCTGCGCATTCTGAGAGTTGACTTCTATCTGCAGTTTGATGATCGACATGATGCAGAAGAAGACGAACATGGTAACTATTATGCTGAACAGAAAACTGTGTTTTGTCCTTTTCATACGTCCACCCATCCGTTTATAATATCGTTGATCTTTCCCATACACCTTAAAGTATATCGCTTCGAGCGCCGTTTGTCAATAGCAGAAACGGCACTTTCGGCAAGCGGTACGACCGTTTTTCGCGCGAGGGATAATAAGAGCTTGAAAAGCGCTCGGAAAGGATATATCAAGAGAAACAGTGCCGAGTTGAGCACGAGCTTCAAAACGTTTGCGATATACCCCGAAACGGATATAATCACTCGCCCTACGGAGAGATAATAAAGTCTGAATCCGGCGAGCGTCGACGCCAGGATAAACCATCTGAATCGCCCGTAGTTGAAGCAGTACAAAAACAGAACGAAGGTCGCTGCGAAGACTGCGAGAAACACTACGTCCGTGACTGCGGTGAAAACGGAAGAAAAAGCTCTGCTCCCTGAAAACGAGAAAACGTCCGGCCACCCTTCTCTGAGCGTAGTTCTGACTCTTGAGGAAGCGCGAGTGGCGGAAACACCCGTCATCACTCTCAATATCCTGACCACGTCGTAGAGCGCGCCGATAAACAGCCCGAGAACGGCGGCGTAGAGCGACGTCAGGAGGAGAGCCTTCATTGAAACTTCCACGGTCAGCCGAATATGCGCCTTTTAGTCTTCTTATCTCTCGGCGCTTCTCCGAAATAGATCACGCTGTCGAGTTGACCGGTAACGGACAGGCGGCCGCTTTCGGAATCGAAGGAAGAGATCTTCAGAGACGAGCCGTCGATCGAGATGTTCCCGGACTTACAACTCACCGTGATATTCGTATCCGAAAATTCGAGCACTTCGTCAATACCGGAAAGGTCGGCTCTCGATCTGTCGTAAATAAATATATCGTTTTCTTTACCGAAGTTATCAGTATCCATACAGGCACCTCGCTATCGGTAAATTATATGATATTAGTTTCCGTTTATTCCTTTACCACAGTATAAAGCTGCGCGGCTTCGTCTTTCGCAACGTGTTCCTTCACTTCGTTTACGACGAATTTCAGAGTCTTTTCGCCGAACGTGATCTCTACTTTATCGCCCGGCTTGACGTCGTACGACGCTTTCGCGACCCGGCCGTTAACGCTGACTCTGTCCGTGTCGCAAGCCTCGTTTGCGACCGTTCTTCTTTTTATTATTCTCGATACTTTCAAAAATTTGTCCAGTCTCATTTTTCACCTGATTATTAAATCAGCCCCGCCTGAGCGGGGCTGATAAGATTTAACTTATTTCTTTTTCTTAGCGTTGACTTTTTCCTTAAGAGGAGCGCCTGCCGTGAATGCGGGGTACTTGGAAGCTTTGATCTTGATAGCTGCGCCTGTTGCGGGGTTGCGGCCCGTGCGAGCTGCTCTCTTCTTAACTTCAAAAGAACCGAAACCGATGAGCTGTACTTTTTCGCCTGCTGCGAGAGCGTCTTCGATAGCTCCGATCGTTGCAGCTACTGCTGCTTCAGCGTCTTTCTTCTTAAGACCTGTTTTCTGTGCTACTACTTCGATAAGTTGCGACTTATTCATTTTCATGAGTCCTTTCTCATTTAAATATTACTGCAATCCTGCAGCTTGTCTGTTGTGATTAGTATACCATTAAAACGCGATAATTTCAAGTATTTTATCAAAAAATGTAGCTGAAAAATAGATATTTTTTTCTAAAATTACGTTTTTTAGCAGAATTTCGTTAATAAGCAATTCATAATTACACAAATTTTAACTTTTTTAACACTTTATAGATCTTATCGCCTTTGGGCAGAAGATATATATCTTCCTTCTCGAGAGCCTTTGTCAGGAAGATAAGAATGAAGTAAACTACTGCGGCGGCGGCGATAGCCAATACCGTCCTTATCATCGAGGCCGACACGGGCAGATAGTTATATACCGCGAACGCGGTGAGTGCGCACGCGACTGCGGAGACGAACGGCTTAATAAATATTTTGCTGATTTTTGGAATAAATGAGATCTTTTTTGCCACGAAGAAGAAGTTGCACAGCATCGTTACGAGATAGCAGAGGAACGTTCCGATGGGAGCCGCGAACATTACGGTCCTGTATTTCGGAATACAGTCGACAAGCTTCAGAACGTCGCCCTGAGAGTAGGACGCGTAGAAACCGAGCGACTTCCCCGCCGTGAACGAAAGGTCTCTCGCGGCGGATACGAGATCGTTCGCGGGAGTTTTGACCGGAGCACCGTACGCCGCCCCTATTACGCCTATCAGAATAAAGGTAGACAGAAGCTTTATAACTGCTCCCGATACCATCGAGATGATGGGCAGCTGCTGATGTCCGTGAGCCTGAAGGAAAGAGTTCGTTACGGAGAGCATCGAAAGGAAGAAGATAGACGGGGCGAGTACCGAGAGCAGAGGCGCCGCGGCGTCGACTGCGAACTGATCCTTGAAAAGGATCCCGAGCAGCGGTTTTGCGAGAGCCGCCATACCGAACGCGCACGGGAGAGAGATGATGGCGGTGATCTTCAGAGAACTGTTCATCGTATCTTTTACGAGCTTCGTGTCCTTTGCGGCTACGGCGCGTGACAGAAGCGGTACGATCGAAGCGGAGATGGGGTATATCAGAGCGGGCGGCAGATTGAACATCGTGACCGCGAGCGCTTTATAGTTGCCGAAGAGCGCGGCGGAGAGTTCTTTCGTATATCCGAGCCCCTGAAGGCGCGTCGAGAGGATCATACCGTCGATGACGTTCGTGAGACTCATGACGGACGAGCTGATCGTGATCGGGATACCGATCATGAAAAGCGTCTTAACGACGGTCTTCGTGGGAGTTCTGTACTCGTCGTCCGGAACTGCGTCGATCGAAGCGTTATACTGTTCCTCTTTGAAGAACAGTTTCGTTATGAAAAGGTATATCATTCCGAGCGCGGTACCCACCGTCAGACCGACGAGAGCGTACGCGGCGACTATATGGAGCTGATATCCCTGCCTTACGGCGTAAGTTGCGAAAAGGATACCGAGAGCGAATTTTCCGATAGCCTCGATGACTTCCGAGATCGCCGTCGGGGTCATGCTCTGGTGTCCCTGGAAATAGCCTCTGAACGCGCTTGATATGCATACGAGAAGAAGGGTCGGCGCGATAACGAGAATACACCACTCGATAGGCTGCTGATATCTGTCGGCAAAGAATTTGCTGAACGCCGCCATAAGCGTGGTCCCGATGATACCGATCGTCATGAACACGCCGAAAATGACCTTGAACATCCTCTTGGAGTCCTTGAAATGTCCTTTGGCGCGCGCGCCGGAGATCATGATAGAAACCGCGATGGGGAGTCCTACGGTCGAGACGGTGTAAAACCAGACGTATATCTCGTACGCCGCCTGATAGTAGCCGATACCCTCGTTGCCGAGAAGCGATTCGCTCGCGAGCGGTACTTTCAGAAACGCACCGAGTATTTTTACGAGCAGGTTGGATATCGTGAGTATGATGACTCCGGAAAAGAACAGATTCTTACTGTTCTTCGCCTTTGCGCCTGCCGCTGTGGATCGATCTTTATTATTGCTCATTTTAAGTCTCCGGGTTTATAGTTGAATGCTTTTGACGCCGTTCATTCTTTTCCGAAGAATGACACTATCTCGTCCTCCTGCTTTTCGCAGACAGAGCGGGCGTCTTGATCTGTCTTTTCGCGCAGATACTCGTACGGATATTTATTCTCCGCTATCCGCTTTATGCTTATCTTTCCGTCAGTCGGGTCGGTCTTCACGAGCTTCGTGACCGCGGACGCGCCGACGGCGAATATAGACTGTATCTCTTCCATCATCAGCACGTTGTATATCCCCTCGCGGCCGGGGAGCGTGAATCCAACGTTTTCAAGGTTGCCTACGGCGTTCTTCTGTCTGTACATATAATACGGAACGTATCCCGCCGCCATGAGGGCGGACTGAGAATACCGCACCGATCCCGAGGCGGCCGCGTCGCGCAGATCGTATCCGCCCGACGTCTTCATTTCCGCCGATCTCTTTACGCAGAAAGTGTGGACAGTCACGTTCTCGGGACGAAGATCTGCCACTCTGTCGAGAGTGTCGGAAAAGCTCTTTTCCGTGTCTTTCGGCAATCCGGCGATCAGGTCGACGTTGACGTCTTTTACGCCGCTTCGGCGCGCGATGTCGTATGCTCTGAAGAAATCGGATGAGGTGTGCTTTCTTCCTATCAGAGACAGAACCTCGTCGTTCAGAGTCTGCGTATTCACGCTGACTCTCGTAACGCCGTGGGAATACGCCGACTTCATCTTCTCTTCGGTTATTGTATCCGGTCTTCCCGCCTCGAGCGTGAATTCATCGAGAGACGGGACGTCGAAGCTGTCGGTTATGCAGTCGAGAAGCGAGTCGAGCTGCGCTTCGTTGAGGACGGTGGGGGTTCCTCCTCCGATATAAACGGTGGATACGTCCATACCGATCCTTCTGATCAGTTCCGCAGTGCGCCTGATCTCTTTCAAAAGTACCCCGTGGTATTCCGGTATCAGAGACAGCAGGCGTTCCGACGTGAACGAAACGAAAGAACAGTAGCTGCACCTCGACGGGCAGAACGGTATCGCAATATATACGCTGCATTTGCCATGATATGGCTTTTCAAGCAGTTTTCTTTCAGCCTCCGCTATAATGCAGGAGAGCTTCGCCTTGTCGGGAGAAACGGAATACTCTCTCTCGAACACGGAAGCGGCTTCGTCCGGGGTCATTCCCGCGTCAAGGTTCCATCTTGCGAGTTTCGACGGTCTGACGCCCGTCAGGATACCCCACGGAGGCGTGACGCCGGTCGCCCTCTTTCCCGCTTCGAGAAAAGCTTTTCCGAGCGAGATCTTCTCCGCCATCGACGGTCTTGACAGTTTTTCTTCTTCGGAGAGCGAATAAGTTCCCGTATACGCGACGCCCTTATCCTCTATCGTGACCTCGGAACAGATCGCGCCGCCCGACCTTTTTACTGAGGCGGTGACGCTTACTCCGTCGTCGTCCTTATCCGAAAAACGGGACGCGGGATAATAAAGAAGACAGAGAGTCTGAACGTACGAGGGGCTAATATCGCCGTTGATTTTCAGTTTCATTGTTTCTTTTTGAGAACGTTGCTGTCCATGGCGATCGTAACGGGTCCGTCGTTCAGAAGATCGACCTTCATATCGGCTCCGAAGACGCCGCGTCCGACGGCGGGAACGAGGCTCGAGATATAATCCGCAAAGTAATCGAACAGCGCCTTCGCCTCATCCGGCGGCGCACTGCCGAAAAAGTCCGGTCTGTTCCCTTTTCTGTAAGACGCGAGAAGAGTGAAATTCGGAACCGCGATCACGGATCCCGCGACGTCGCACACTGAAAGATTCATCTTCCCGTCTTCGTCGCTGAATATCCTCAGCTTCGATATTTTATCGGCGAGAAGTCTGCAGTCTTCTTCCGTGTCGCCGCGGGCGACTCCGAGAAGGATCAGAAGACCCTTTCCGCATTCGGCGCGCACCTCGCCGTCAACTGTAACGGACGCCCTGCTCACTCTCTGTAGGATAGCAATCATATCGTTGATACGTCAGTTGAAGCCTCTCGTGACGCTGATAACTCCTTTGATATTTTTAAGTCTCGATACGATGGAATCGTAATGCTCTATATTCTTGCAGGCGATGCCCATGTTCATATTCATTCCGTCGTCGCCCGAGCCTCTGGTGTTGAGCTGAGTTATCGACACCTTCATATCGGCGAGAGCGGACGATATCTCCGCGAGAAGTCCTATGCGGTTCTCGCAGACGATCTTGAGGATCGCCTCGTAAAGCCCCGACTTGCCGGAAAGTATCGCGGGGTCCCATGAAGCGGGGATCCACCTCTGGAAGAACTCCTCTTTCTTCATTCCTTCGATAACGTTCGGGCAGTCCCTCTTGTGAATGGAAACGCCGTAGCCCTTCGTGACGAAGCCGATTACGCGGTCTCCCGGCAGAGGGTTGCAGCACTTGGCAAACTTGATCGCGTAGCCGCCCTCTCCGTCGAGAATGATGCCGCTGTCGGAGCGGATGTTCTTCGGAGTTCTCGTAACGACCTGTTCTTCCTCGGGAACGTCTTCGTTCTGCTCGGAAGCTTTTACGACTCTGTCGTATTCGTCCTTTATTTTAGCGGCGATCTTGCTGATGGCGAGTCCGCCGTATCCGACCGTATTGCAGAGGTCGTCCGCTTCCTGGATACCAATACGGTGCGCGACGTTGGCGATGATCTCTTTTTTCTGAGCTTCGTTCGCACGCTTTCCGCACCTGGCGATCTCGCGCTCGATCTCCGCACGTCCGATAACGATGTTCTCCGGTCTCTTCTCTTTCTTGAACCACTGGCGGATCTTGTTCCTCGCTTCGCCTGTCTTGACGATCTTCAGCCAGTCGCGGCTCGGTCCTTTGGAGGACTGCGAGGTGATGATCTCGACGATCTCTCCGTTCTGAGGTATCCTGTCGATCGGCGCGATCATGCCGTTTATCTTCGCTCCGACCATCTTGTGACCGACCTGAGAGTGGATCGCGTAGGCGAAGTCGATTATAGTCGAGCCCTGAGGGAGAGCTACGACGTCGCCCTTCGGAGTGAAGACGAACGTCTCGTCGTGGAATATATCGATCTTCAGAGCGTGCATGAAGTCGTCGGGGTTGATCGCATCGTTCTCGACGTCTATCAGCTTCGATATCCACTGCAGCTTCTCGTCGATCTCCGCTTTGCTCTGCTCTCCGGACTTGTACTTCCAGTGAGCCGCGACGCCGTATTCGGCGACGTGGTGCATCTCCTTCGTTCTTATCTGAACTTCGAAGGGTATGCCGTCGCGCCCGATGACGGTCGTGTGAAGCGACTGGTACATATTCGGCTTAGGAGTCGAGATATAGTCTTTGAATCTGCCGGGTATCGATTTGTAAAGCTCGTGGATGATGCCGAGCGCGGTGTAGCACTCAAGCTCCGTGTCGACGATGATCCTGAGGGCGTAAAAGTCGTAGATCTCGTCGAAGCTCTTGTTCTGATTGTAGATCTTTCTGTAGATACTGTAGACGGTCTTGACGCGCCCTTCGAGCGTGTAGTTGATATCGTATTCGTCGAGCTTTGCAGAGATGTACTCTCTTACCTTGTCGATAAAGTCGCGGTTCTGCCCGTATTTGTTTTCGATATACCCGCTGATCTCGCCGAACCCTATAGGATCGAGGTAGGCGAGAGCGAGGTTTTCGAGTTCCTGCTTGATCCTCTGCATACCGAGACGGTGAGCGAGAGGCGCGTAAACGTGCATCGTTTCGAGCGCCGTGATACGCCTTTTGTTCTCCGGCTTCGCGTCGAGGGTACGCATATTGTGAAGTCTGTCGCAGAGCTTTATAAAGATGACTCTGATATCCTTCGACATGGCGAGAAGCATCTTTCGAATGTTCTCCATGTGAGCTTCTTCCTTGTCGACGATATTGATATCGTTCATCTTCGTGAGCCCGTCGACGAGCATGGCAACGCTCTCTCCGAAGCGGCGCTTTATTTCGGCGAAGCTCGTCTTGTCCGGACAGTCCTCGATCGTATCGTGAAGAAACGCGGCGCAGATGGAATCGGTGTCGAGTCCGAGTCCGGCGACGATCTCCGCCACCGCGATCGGATGCACGATATAAGGCTCGCCGCTGTTTCTGAACTGACCTTCGTGAAGCTCTCTCGCATATTCGAAAGACTGTTCGATCTTTTCGATATCGTAGTGCTTCCCGGTCTTCTTTAAAAGGGAGATGAGGTTCGAAATATCCGGACGATCACCCTGACCCTTTACGGTTATACTCATCGAATATCACCTTCAATTGCTCTTCTGGGCAAAATTAGTTTTGATTTTTTTATATAGATTTGACTTGTCGAGGTCGGTTTTATTCTTTACGAATATATACTTGAACATATATAGCTCGCGGTCGGAGTCAAGTTCGTCGACCGACAAAAGATTCAGCTCCTGGAAAACCTTTATGATAAGCTTGAGCTTTACGTACTTATAGTCGTATCCGTCCTCCGACAGAAGTTTCGAGAGCGCGCGTATACTGAACACGTTGTGCTCCATGCGAAGCTCTCGCCTGAGAGTGTTGTATACGATCTTGAAGTCTTCTCTCGTCGGAACAATGTCGATGACGTCCTGGGACGTCGCCGACGAAAAGTCGTACGTGCCGTTCAGGATCGCCGCGGACTTTTCTCTGTCTGATATCTCGCGTTCAAGCTGGGAAGACGATAGAGTCACGTCCTTGAGTATGAGCTGAAGATTCTCTCTTCCCTGGAAGTTGTTCACGTCGAGGTTGAAGAGTATGTCCACGAAATCGCCCTCGAAGACGTCGAGATCGGACACGCTTCTTCTGAAGAACATCGCCTGATACGCGTAGTTGTCTTTAGTGAGCATCAGTTTAGCGTGCTTTCCGGCGCCGACGTTTGTCGCGGAAGTCACGAGAAGATTCTTCATCATAAAGACGGGAACCGGATTGGAAACGCCGAAGGGCTCGAACGCGTACAGCTCTTTCGCCGTCCTTATGTCTATATCGGACGGGAGCACTTCAATATCCGCGTTGAACGAGACCTCGGACTGCTCCGTTGACAGTCTCTCGCGCGCGTATTCGTTTATGCGGCGTTTGAATTCGGGAAGATTTCCTCTCGTGACGGTGAGACCGGCGGCGAGCTCGTGTCCGCCGTATTTTACGAGCAGATCAGAGCAGTACGTCAGCGCCTCGACGAGATTGAGTCCTTTGATGCTTCTGCCGGAGCCCTTGCCGACGTCGTCGTCCGAGCCGTTGTTTTCTTCCCCTTCAAATGATACGAGGATAGACGGGCATTTATACTTTTCCGTGATGCGCGAGGCGACGATACCGATGACTCCGTGGTGCCAGTTCTTATCGTTGAGGACGATGACGGGATCGTTTTCAAAATCGTGCTCCGCCTCGATCTTCGCGTTCGCGGATTCGATGATCGCGTTCTCCTCTGTCTGGCGCTCGCGGTTGATCTCGCACAGACGGTTTGCGTACTGCGCCGCCTTTTCCCTGCTGTCCGCGAGGAAGAGCTCGACCGCGATCGACGCGTCCTTGATCCTGCCCGCGGCGTTTATCCTCGGAGCGATGGTGAAGCCTATGATACCGGACGTGATCTTTTTCTTCTGTCTGAATTTACCGGAGTCCCCGTTTACGGCGGCGAGAAGCTCGCTGATCGCGATCCTCGGGTTTTCTTCCATGAGAGAGAGTCCGTAGCTGACGAGAAGTCTGTTTTCGTCCTTTACGGGCATAACGTCAGCGACCGTACCGATCGCGACGAGGTCCGCGTAGTCTCTCGAAACTCTTCTGACGCAGTCCGCGAGACTGTCGTCCGGATGGAGCTTTTTCTCCATCGCGCAGAGGAGCTTGAAAGCGACTCCGACGCCCGCGAGTTCCTTGAAGGGATACTTGCAGTCGGGCTGTCTCGGATTGATAACGGCGTCAGCCTCCGGTATTCTGTCGTGGCACTCGTGGTGGTCGGTGACGACTAGGGATATGCCGAGGCTCTTTACGTACTCCGCCTCTTCAGCGGCGGTGATGCCTGTGTCTACGGTAACTATAAGGTCGGCTCCTCCCGCCGCGATCCTGTCGATCGCTGCGACGGACATGCCGTACCCTTCGCCCGTTCTGGTCGGGATATAATACGATATATCCGCGCCGAGGAGTTTGAGGTACATATAAAGAATGCTGACAGACGTAACGCCGTCGACGTCATAGTCGCCGTATATGACGATCTTTTCTTTTTTGTCGATCGCCGACAAAATCCTGTCGGCTCCCTTTTCGATGTCCTTCAGCAAAAAAGGATCGTGAAGAAATTCGCAGCTCTTCATAAGGAATTCCTTCGCCGTTTCAACGGTATCGTATCCGCGGTTGACAAGGAGCTGCGCCGAAACGTTCGTAAGACCCAGTTCTTCCGAGAGGAAACGAACCTTTTCGTTTGACGCCATTTCCGAAGAAGTGGCGTCTGACGTCCATTTTTTCTTAAAATAATTAAGCATTATAAAACCTGTATATAAATTTAAATTTTACGAATCAATTGTCCGAGGAGACGACCTCGGAAACGCAGAGCTTCGGCGTTTTATCCTTTCGTGTGCGCTCGACGATGGCGAGCAGGACGAAATAAACAACGAAGGACGCGACCGCGCAGGCGATCCTAACGCCCTCGCTTTTCAAAAACGAAAACGCGAAGTAGACGGCCGACGCAAGCACGATGGGTATGAGGAAGACTGCGAGAGCGGACAGATTGACGTGACTGTCGGGAGTCTCGACGTAAACCGTGTCTCCCGTCGCGGCGCCAGCTTTATTGACGGCGTCCGCCTCGAATTCCGTTTTCGCGCCGAACATTTTATAGAGCGCGCAGTCTCCGCCGCAGCCGGATTTATGACAGCCCGAGCACATCGACGTGCGGTCGACTCTGACTCTGGCGTATTTTCCTTCAGCCGAAACGACTGTCGCGATCTGTTTCATTTTAATCCTCCGCTATATGGTCGGGTCTGAATCTCGTTATTACGGCGGAGGCGACTCTGATACCGTCGACCGCCGCGCTGACGATACCTCCCGCGTAGCCCGCGCCTTCTCCGCACGGATATATGAGATCGTGCGAGAGCGCGAGATACGAGTCGTTTCTTAAGATCCTGAGAGGAGCCGACGTTCTCGACTCTACTGCCGTGAGAGGCGCGCCGGGGTCGTCGAACCCTTTTATTTTTCTGCCGAAGTCTGCGATACCGTCCTTCAGCATGGAAGACACGAATCCCGGAAGTATTGCGCCGAGGTCGCACGGCGTTACGAGTCCGTTTCTGTAGGTCGGCTTTATGCGGCTCTTCCGCATTCCGGCTCTTCCCTCGAAGAATTCTCCGACCGTCTGGCAGGGAGCGAAGTAATTCCTGCCGCCCGCTTCAAACGCGAGCCTCTCGAGTTCTCTTTGGAATCCGACTGCCTTGAGCGGATCCGAGCCGAAATCGGTAGGAAGGACCGACACCGCCAACGCGGCGTTGGAATTCACTCCGTCGCGAAGACTGCGGCTCATCCCGTTCGTGACGACTCCGCCCTCTTCTGACGCCGCGGCGACGACTTCGCCGCCGGGACACATACAAAAAGTATATACTCCGCGCTCCCCTTTTCTGAGGGAGAGCGCGTATTCGGCGTGGCCGAGGGTCTCACTGAGCGCCTCGTCGCCGTACATGGCACGGTCTATATCTCTCGTCAGATGCTCGATCCTGACTCCGACGGAGAAAGGCTTCGCGGTGACGGCAAAGCCGTCCGATATAAGAGAGGCGTAAAGCTCTCTCGCACTGTGTCCTACGGCGAGGATCACCGCGCCGCACTTTATTTTTTCACCGTTCGAGACGACGTAACCGTCGCCGACTTCGGTGACCTTCGATGAGTATCTGATCTCTCCGCCGAGAGACGTTATTCTGTCGTGAAAGTTTTCGACGATCCTGCAAAGTACGTCCGTTCCCAGGTGAGGTTTCGCGCGCTGCAAAGCAGAAGGGGACGCGCCCATTTCGCCGAATACGGAAAGGACGGTCTGAACGTAAGGGTCGCCTATTCTCGTCGTGAGTTTGCCGTCCG
>CADBTH010000211.1 GCA_902797495.1 uncultured Ruminococcus sp. | reverse complement strand
TACAGCGATATCATAACGAAGATCGCGAAGAGAAATATCCCGTATCCCGAATACGACCTTTACAAGTGGATCTCCCCCTACGTTTTCAGAAGGGATATCAGAACGATAAAAACGGTGAGAATACAGACCTCCCTCTATGACGAGAAGTTCTATATCACCCATTTCGACGAGGGCGACTACGGCGAGTCGATACAGGTGAGGAGCGAGGGCGGTCTTGAGCTCACGACGGAAGATGAAACTCACGAATTCAGACAGCTCTACGGAGACTTTCTCAAGATAGAGCTGAAGGATTACCTGCCAGCGGAAGCGTCGGCGGGCGTCCCGATGGACGACTTCGTAAAGGACGAGGACAACCTTACGATGAGAGTGGAATTCGAGACCCTCTCCGGCGAAAAGCTCACTTACGAGTATTACAGATATTCGACGAGAAGGTGCGCGATATCGGTCAACGGCAGATTTGATTTCTGCGCGCTGAACGACGACGTGAAGCGGATCGAGACCGACCTCGGCAAACTGCTCTCGGGAGAGAAGATAGACTGAAAATAAAAGGGAAGGAGTCTCTCCTTCTCTTTTTTTGGGGAAAAATGATACGCTTCGTTCACTATTTTTGGTCAATAATCATATTGACTGATTTTATAATAGCGCGTATAATAGACGATGTTAGATTTAGAACAATCAGAGGAGGAAGAGATGTCGTCAAAAACTCCGGCTGCACCCGAAAAGACTCTCGGAAAAGAGATCTTGTGCCTGTCGAATCTGATAAAGAGAAATTTTGACTCCGCGCTCTCCGAAAGAGGAGAGACGGTTACTCCCGTGCAGGGACAGGTGATCCGCTATCTTTTGAAGAACGGCGGATGCGATATCTTTCAGCGGGATATCGAAAAAGTGTTTTCCTACAGAAGATCGACCGCATCGACCGTACTCGGTCTGATGGAGGAAAAAGGACTTATAGAGCGCGTCGCCGTTCCTTACGACGCGAGGCTCAAGAAGCTCGTGCTGACCGATAAAGCGATGGAATTCGCGGCGGTGTGCGAGGAAGAGGACGGAAAGATGCGAAGCAGGATGACCGAGGGCATCCCGGACGAGGATATCGAGACCGCGCTTCGCGTTCTGTCAGCCGTAAAAACAAATCTTTTGAAGGAGGTGTGACGACGGATGAAAGTAATAAAGCTGCTCTCAAAAGCTGTCAGAGAGTACAAGAAAACGTCTGTCCTGACGCTCATTCTGATGGTGGGCGAAGCTGTGATAGAGTCGCTCATTCCGTATATCACCGCGACTTATCTTATAAATAAGATACAGAGGGAAGGGACGAACCTTAAGATCGGCGATATTCTCCTCGTCGGAGCGCTCCTCGTCGTGATGGCGCTCGGCTCTCTCACCTGCGGAGGACTTGCGGGATTCACGTCCGCCAAAGCGTCCTCCGGCTTTGCGAAGAATCTGCGTCACGATATCTTTTCAAAGATACAGACCTTCTCGTTCTCAAACATAGACCGGTTCTCCTCCTCGTCTCTCGTTACGAGGATGACGACCGACGTTTCGAACGTTCAGATGTCATACATGATGATCATCAGGACCGCCGTCAGAAGTCCTCTGATGCTGATCTTCTCCGTCACGATGGCGGCGACGATGGGAGGAATGCTCGCGGCGACGTTCGTGGTAGTCATCCCCGTTCTCGCAGTCGGGCTCATCATCGTCGGCAAGAAGGCGATGCCCGCTTTCCACAGAGTATTCAGAAGATACGATAAGCTGAACGAGTCGATCGAGGAAAACGTCAGGGCGATGAGAGTCGTCAAGGGATTCTCCCGCGAAGAATACGAAAAGGAAAAATTCGGGCGCGAGGCCGATTCCATAAAGGACGACTTTACGAAGGCGGAGAGGATCGTCGCGGTCAACACGCCGCTGATGAACTTCTGTATGTATTTCAACATGGCGTTCATCCTGCTGCTGGGCTCTTACCTTGCGATTAACGGAAAGGGAGGCGTCAACATAGGACACCTTTCCGCGCTCCTCACTTACGGGATGCAGGTGCTCATGTCGCTCATGATGCTCTCGATGATATACGTCATACTGACGATATCCGCGGAATCCGCGAAGCGTATTTGCGAAGTGCTCGAGGAGACTCCCGACCTCTCTTCTCCCGACAACGCGGTGAAGGAAGTGAGGGACGGCTCGGTCACGTTCGAGGACGTGTCGTTCAAATACTCGAAGGAGGGCAAGCTCTATGCGCTCTCCGACGTCGATATCTCGATCGAATCCGGTATGACCGTCGGTATCCTCGGCGGTACGGGATCGGGCAAATCCTCTCTCGTACAGCTGATCCCGCGCCTTTACGACGCGACTGAGGGCGTCGTCAGAGTCGGAGGAGTCGACGTTAAGGATTACGACCTCGACGCGCTGAGAGGCGCCGTCTCCATGGTGCTTCAGAAGAACCTTCTCTTCTCCGGCACTATAAAGGAGAATCTGCGCTGGGGCAACGAGGACGCGACGGACGAAGAGCTCGTCGAAGCGTGCCGTCTTGCGCAGGCGGACGAATTCATCAGATCGTTCCCGGACGGCTACGACACGTATATCGAGCAGGGAGGAACGAACGTATCCGGAGGGCAGAAGCAGAGGCTCTGCATAGCGAGAGCCCTCGTCGGAAAGCCTAAGATACTTATCCTCGACGATTCAACGAGCGCCGTCGACACGAAGACGGACGCGCTCATCAGAAAGGGATTTAAGGAGTTTATTCCTGATATCACGAAGATCATTATCGCGCAGAGAGTCGCATCCGTTCAGGACGCCGATCTCATTATCGTAATGGACAAGGGCGGAGTCGCCGACGCGGGACGTCACGACGAACTGATGCAGAGAAGCGAGATCTACCGCGAAGTCTATACTCAGCAGACGATGGGAGGTGACTTCGATGAAGAAAACTGAAACCCGTCCCGAGGGATTCAGACACAAGAAGGAAGCGACAGGCGTTCCCGGCAAGAGACCCGCGATCGACTTCAAGGTGCTCGGACGCGTGCTGAAGGATCTGTTCAGATTCTACCCCGTAATGGCGCCGCTCATGACGGCAGGGATCGTATTCTCCGCGATAGTCTCCGCGCTCCCGGCAATCTTCCTCCAGCAGGTAACGAACACGATAGATATGATACTCAAGGGGACGGATCCCGGACTCACGTGGGGACGCGACGTCGTACCGAAAGTTATCATTCTCATAGGATTCTACGTCCTCTCCATAATAGCGGTCACCATAGAGACGCAGATGGCGGCGATCGTCACGCAGGGCTTCCTCGGTAAGATGAGAAAAGCCATGTTCGACGGGATGCAGGATCTTCCGATAAAATACTTCGACACGCACAAGCACGGCGACATCATGTCGTACTACACGAACGATATCGACACGCTCCGTCAGCTCGTCGGTCAGTCGTTCCCGACTCTCGTCAGGGCAGGAGTCATCGTCATATCCGTCTTCTTCATAATGCTGTATTACAGCGTATATCTCACCGCTCTCATCCTCGCGGGAGTCGTCTTCATGATACTCGTGTCGAGGAGATTCGGAGGCGGCTCGGCGCGCTACTTCATCGGTCTTCAGAAGACGGTCGGCAAGGCTGAGGGATATATCCAGGAGATGATGAACGGTCAGAAGGTCGTCAAAGTCTTCTGCCGCGAAAAGCAGTGCCTCGAAGGCTTCGACGCCATAAACGAAGAACTTTTCAACAACAGTTACAGAGCGAACGCGAACGCGAATATGCTCGGGCCGATCATCATGAATATCGGCAACGTGATATACGTCGTCTCCGCGATCGTCGGATGCATACTTCTCGTCAGCGGAATAGACAACGTCAGCATACAGAGCGCGTTCAAAGGGCTCGCTCCCATGTCCGTCAGCATCATCGTCACGTTCCTCTCGATGACGAAGCAATTCACGGGCAACATCAACCAGGTCTCCCAGCAGATCAACTCCATCGTGATGGCGATAGCCGGAGCTAAGAGAGTTTACGACCTCGTCGACGAGGAACCCGAGAAAGACGAGGGATACGTCACGCTCGTCGACGCGGAGGTTTCCGAAGACGGCACGATCACGGAAGCCGATCACCACACGGGTCACTGGGCGTGGAAGCATCCTCACGCGGCGGACGGCAGCGTTACCTACACTCTGCTCCGCGGCGACGTGAGAATGAACGAGGTCGACTTCGCTTACGTCGAGGGCAAGACCGTCCTTCACGACATCTCGCTCTTCGCAGAGCCCGGTCAGAAGGTCGCGTTCGTTGGCGCGACGGGAGCGGGCAAGACGACCATTACGAACCTTATCAACAGATTCTACGATATCGCCGACGGCAAGATCAGATACGACGGGATCAACATCAACAAGATAAAGAAATCCGACCTTCGCCGCTCGCTCGGTATAGTTCTCCAGGAGACGAACCTGTTCACGGGGACCGTAATGGACAACATCCG
>CADBTH010000210.1 GCA_902797495.1 uncultured Ruminococcus sp. | reverse complement strand
GTCGGCGCGGCGCCCGTTCCTCCTCTGAAGCCGTCTATCGCGATGATATCGGCGCCGCTGCGTGCGATGCCGCTCGCGATGGCGGCGATATTGTGTACCGCCGCGACCTTGACGATGACGGGCTTTTTGTACTCCGTCGCCTCCTTCAGCGAGAAGACGAGCTGGCGCAGATCCTCTATCGAGTAGATATCGTGGTGAGGCGCGGGGGAGATCGCGTCCGACCCCTCGGGGATCATCCTCGTGCGCGAGACGTCGCCGACGATCTTGGCACCGGGCAGGTGTCCGCCGATACCGGGCTTCGCGCCTTGACCCATCTTGATCTCGATCGCAGCGCCCGCCGACAGATAGTCCTCGTGAACTCCGAATCTGCCGGAGGCGACCTGAACGACCGTGTTCTTTCCGTATTTGTAAAAATCCTCGTGAAGACCGCCCTCTCCGGTATTGTAATAGATACCGAGCGCTTCGGCGGCGCGGGCTAAAGATGCGTGGGCGTTGTAGCTGATAGAGCCGTAGCTCATCGCGGAAAACATGACCGGCATAGAGAGCTCAAGCTGAGGCTCAAGATCACACTTTATCTTTCCGTCGGCGCCGCGCTCGATCCTTTGCGGTTTCTTTCCGAGAAAAGTCCTCGTCTCCATCGGCTCGCGGAGC
Source organism: uncultured Ruminococcus sp. (assembly GCA_902797495.1). GTDB lineage: Bacteria > Bacillota > Clostridia > Oscillospirales > CAG-272 > RUG14199. The sequence continues at coordinate 2,719 of CADBTH010000210.1, read as the reverse complement.
GGGTCGATCGGGGGATTCGTCACCTGCGAGGCGTTGAGCAGTATCCTGTCCCAGTAGACCGGAAGCGGCTTCGGGTTTCCCATCGACGAGAGGAGGACTCCGCCGCTGTTCGCCTGCTTGTAAATTTCTTTTATCGTGTCGTTTTGCCAGTTGGCGTTCTCGCGGAGAGTGCAGTCGCTCTTTACGATCTTCAGCGCCCTCGTCGGGCAGAGGGAGACGCATCTCTGACAGTTGACGCACTTCGTCTCGTCGCTGACCATGACGCCGCGCTCCGGATCGAGCGCGTGCACTTCGTTCGCGCACTGCCTCTCGCAGACGCGGCATGCGATACAGCGGTTCTCGTTTCTGACGACTTCAAATTCCGGATAGATGAATTCGCATCCCATCAGTACAGTCCCTCCTCAACGTTTACTATTACCGGCTCTCCTCCGCGGGGAGCGTAAATATTTTCCGCCTCCGGCTCCATAGCGCGGATCGCCGCCTCCTCGCTCGCGATAAATACGCGGTCGTCCTTTTCCCCTACTACCATCGAGCGCAGCTTCAGCCTGTCGTTCAGCGCCATCAGCCCCCCGTCGTAGCCGAGAACTATCGAGAACGGTCCGGTGATGAGCAGGCTCGGAAAGACGGTGCGAAGATACTCAGCCTTCGCTCGTTTCTCTTCGTCCTCCATTCCCCCGATCGTGCTCCAGAAAGGCGCCGCAACGACTCCCGCCGCTTCTTCAAGGGTCAGCCCCTGAACTCTGACGAGGTAGTCGAGAATGTAAGTTATGACCTCGGTGTCCGTCTGAAGCGTACACTTGTAGCCGAACATCTCGATATAACGTCTGTTAGCGTCGTAGGACGAGATCTCGCCGTTGTGAACGACCGAATAGTCGAGGAGTGTGAAAGGATGCGCGCCGCCCCACCAGCCGGGAGTATTCGTCGGGTATCTTCCGTGCGCCGTCCAGGAGTAGCCTTCGTACTCGTCGAGGCGGTAAAACCTCGCGACGTCCTCGGGAAAGCCGACCGCCTTGAAAGTGCCCATATTTTTGCCGCTCGAGGCGACGTACGCGCCGTCCATGCGTGAGTTTACGTCGACGACGGTGCGCGCGACGAATTCCTTCTCGTCGAGCTGAAGGTTTCTGAGAGACGACTTCAGCGGATCGACGAAGTATCTCCATATTATCGGCTCGTCCGTGATCTCGGGTATCTTCCTCGTCGGAACTATCTCGCTTTTCACGATCTCGTAGTTCTCTTTAAGATACGCCTCGCACTCCTTCCTCGTCGCGCGGGAATCAAAGAACATATGGAAAGCGTAAAAATCCTTATAATCGGGATATATCCCGTAACCGGCAAAGCCTCCGCCGAGCCCGTTCGACCTGTCGTGCATCGGGCTCATGGCGCGGGATATCAGCTCTCCCGACATCCTGACGCCTTTTTTGGAGATCACCGCGGCGATGGCGCACCCGGACGGTATTCTCACATCTCCTTCTCTCATCATGCCAAAATCTCCTCATATCATTAATAAGGAAAAGGCGCCCATTCGAGCACAAAACTCTGTGCTCAAATGAACGCCTTTGCTCATTTATGAAAGGATTATACATCTAAACTTGCAGTTTGTCAAGACTGTTTCCGCAAAAACTCGAAATTTTGCAATATTTTTTCAGAAAAAATTCAAAATAGGGGTTGACAAACGATTTTCAGCGGTGTATAATACCTACCGTAAAGGCAAGGGCGTCTTTGAGTATCCGTACTCGAAGAGCCCTTTTCGTTTATTACGAATAATTTAAAAATGAAGGCAAAGGCGTCTTTCGTTCAACACGAAAGGCGCCTTTCTCTTTAAATCAAGGAGGATGTTATCATGGCAACAGTACCCGAGTATTTCGGCAGCATGGTATTTGACGACAGAGTAATGAAGGCGACACTCACGGCGGACGTTTACAATTCGCTGAAAAAGACGATAGACGAGGGAGTCACCCTCGACATCAAGGTGGCGAACGCCGTCGCCTCCGCGATGAAGGACTGGGCGGTGTCGAAGGGCGCGACTCACTTCACTCACTGGTTCCAGCCGCTCACCGGCATCACAGCCGAAAAGCACGACTCATTCATTTCCCCGTCTCCCGACGGCGGAGTCATCATGGAGTGCTCGGGAAAAGAGCTCATCAAGGGTGAGCCGGACGCGTCGAGCTTCCCGTCCGGAGGACTCAGAGCTACGTTCGAGGCGAGAGGCTACACCGCGTGGGACCCGACCTCTTACGCGTTCATAAAGGGTAAGACTCTGTGCATCCCGACCGCGTTCTGCTCCTACGGCGGACACGCGCTCGACAAGAAGACCCCGCTTTTGCGCTCTATGGAGGCGCTGAACAAGCAGGCGAAGCGCATCCTGCGGCTGTTCGGAAACGACACGGTAAAGCGCGTCGTCTCGTCCGTCGGACCCGAGCAGGAATACTTCCTTATCACAAAGGAAATGTACGACGCCCGTCCCGACCTGCGCTACTGCGGGCGCACGCTCTTCGGCGCGAAGCCGCCGAAGGGTCAGGAGATGGACGACCACTATTTCGGCGCGATCAAGCCGCGCGTCGCCGCGTATATGGAGGAGCTCAACGACGAGCTCTGGAAGCTCGGGATCATGGCGAAGACCGAGCACAACGAGGTCGCGCCGGCTCAGCACGAGCTCGCGCCGATCTACTCGACGACGAACGTCGCGACCGACCACAACCAGCTGACGATGGAGATCATG
>CADBTH010000209.1 GCA_902797495.1 uncultured Ruminococcus sp. | reverse complement strand
TAATTGAGCGCGCTGATATGGCTCAGTTGGTAGAGCAGTTGATTCGTAATCAACAGGTCGTCGGTTCGAGTCCGACTATCAGCTCCACAAAAAAAGCACTTCTTCGGAAGTGCTTTTTTGTTTTGAACTTATTATTCGCCGGGATCTCCGTTTTCCGGTTCGGGGGAAGCGTCGGTTTCGGGCGCTGTCGTCGTTTCCTCGGGGGCGGTCTCGCCCGTGTCCGGAGTCCCGGAGGTCGTATCCTCGGGAACGGGAGGGACGGTTTCCTCGGGAGCGGGCGCCGTCGTCACGGCGGGGGTCGGAGCAGGCTTAGGGGTCGGCTGTGCGGTCGGGGCCTTCGGTGATGCGGGCGCCTCCGCCTTTGCGGGCGCGGCGCTCTCGGGAGCGTCGTCCGTGCCGCCGGCACTGCCTCTTATCGCCGCTTTTGCGTAGCCGTTCGCGTACGCTTCGGGTCGTGACGCCGCGTAAGCCTGAACGGACACGCCTTCGGGCAGGTAGATCCACGGATAACCGTAGGAGATACGCACCTCGATATTGTTCGGGAGGAAGAAGGCGTCCCAGGCGTTGACGACGTTGTCGCCGGGGTTGTTGATCCTCATGGAGTAGGAGAACTCTCCTCTGTAGCAGGAGATATGGACGTGGTCGCCGGTGGCGTTGCCCGCCGTGCCCATCTCGTAGAAGGGCTCGCCCTGGAGGATGATCATGCCGACGTAGATGTCGCTGATATCGTTGTCGTGCAGAAATACGCACGTCATATAGTCGTAGGTGCCGTCCGCGAACATTACGGGAGCGACGCTCTGGATCCATACGGCGTTGCAGCAGTCCTCGTTCACCCCGACCACGCGGCAGGTGAAGGGAGCGACTGCGGACTCGTAGGAGCCGAGGGTCGCGTCGATCGCGTTCTGCTCGCCGTGGGAGAAGCTGTCGTACGGGCCCTGCGTGATGCAGAGGACGCTTCCGGGGAAGATCGCGAACTCCTCGCCCGCGCCTCCCGCGCTGCCGGCGCCTCCCGCGCTGTCTCCCCAGTTGGATATCTTCCACTCGCGAAGGACGGCGTCGTCGTCCTCCGAGGCGAGGAGAGCGGGTGCGCTGTTGTAGGGATCCTTGGGGATCGCGAGATACTTCGTCTCGTCAGTCGAGAGAACTATGTATTTCATGCCGTTTCCGGCGGATGAATTCTTGATATAGAAGGAAACGCAGCGGTCGCTGTCCGCGCCGTAGAGCCCGAGAGTCTCGGTGAAGGGGTCGTAGCCGACCGCGCGGCTGAAGCCTCCGCGGCTGCAGGCGGCAAAGATCGTGTAGCTGCCGTCCTCCTCGTTCATCACGAGTCTGAAGCGCTGAGTTACGTCCTCGGTGTGCTCCCAGACGGTGAGGCGGATGCCCTCGTAGTCGGTGTTCGCGCCGTCCGTGTCGACGTTGAAGCACATATCGGTCGAGGTCTCGGAGATGGTATAGTATCCGTCCGCTACGTTGCGGCGGCGGGACTTGCCCGAGAAATAAGCCGTATTCTCGGGGGATACTCCGTTTTTGACCTGAGCCGTCGCGCTCTCGATCGCGGTCACCTTGTCGTCGCCGTGGGCGTCCTCGACGGTGAAGGCGCAGTCGCACTGGCCGACGTAGCTCTCATCCTCGGCGGCATACGACGTTGCCGCGAGCAGTATGAACGACGTGAGAAGAATGAAAAACGCGAAGAGTTTCTTCGTGACGTACGCCTCCTTTCGATGAAAAAGTTACTTTTATACAGATGATATTATAACAAATAAATATGAACATTTCCCCGCATATGCTTTATGAGATTATTTCGAAGTCGGGAAAATGACGCGAATTATCTCTGATCTTCTATCGCCGCTTTGCGCGTGAGGACGGCGCGAAGGCGATCCGCGTCGAACTTCGGCGACCTGTCGAAGCGGAAGACTCCGTTCTGCTCCTGCATCACGTCGGTGAGCTGTGTGTAGCAGAAGCCGCAGATCTTCGGGTTATCGAGCAGGGCTGTGACGAGCCCCTCGAAGCGCGCGTAGAACGCGTCACGCGAGCGCGGCGCGTCGCCGTAGCCCCACGCCTCGGTGCCCGCCTGAACGCCGGGCTCGGTCTCCTCGTCAGGATCGTAGAACGTGCCGCCGAACTCGGAGACGAAGTAGGGGATATTCGGGTCGCGGGGCGCTTCGTGCTCGGGGTAGTCTATGAAGACGTCGCCCTCGCCCGTGACGAGCGGATCGTAGTGGCTACGGAACACCGCGACGTCCTGCTCGTAGTCGTGAACGTCGTAGATATCGGTAAACGGTCCGTGCATGAAGCCCGAGATATCGATCGCGGGACGGGACGGGTCGAGGCTCTTCGTCAGGAAATAGAGGGATTTCAGAAATTCCCGGTCGTTGTTCGTCCAGTACTCGTTGAGCGGACACCAGCCGATGATCGCGGGGGATGAGATATCCCTTTCGATCTCCTCGCGCCACGCGGGCGCCATGCGGTCGAAGGCTCCGTCGCGCTCGGGATCGAGGCCCCAGTTCGGGAACTCGCCCCAGAGCAGGTAGCCGAGCCTGTCCGCCGCGGCGATAAAGCCCGGCTCGAAGACCTTCATGTGCATCCTCGCGCCGTTGAAGCCTACGGACTGAGAGAGCTTAATGTCGCGCTCGAAGTCGTCTTCCGACTCCGCGGTGTAGATCCCGCGTTCAAAATATCCCTGGTCGAGAACGAGCCGCTGGAATATACTGCGCCCGTTAAGATACACCTTGTGACCGTCGACGCAGATGCTTCTCATGCCGAAGTAGCAGGAGAGCATGTCGTCCCCCGCGGTGAGGCAGAGGTCGTAGAGGTTGCCTTCTCCTATATCCCAAAGAACGGGGTCCTTTATATCGAGCGAGAAAGAGACTGCTTTACCGGTGACGGCGACGTCCTTCGAGGCGACCTCGTCACCGTCGAACGCCGCGACGGCGCGGAGACTCTTTACGTTCTCATACCCGTCGAAGATGACCGTGACGTCGACCTTTTCGTTCGCGACGTCCGGGACGATCCTTACGTTCTTAATGTAAGTCTTCGGCACGAACTCGAGCCACACCGTCTGCCATATGCCCGTCGACCTCGTGTAGAAGCAGCCGTGATTCTCGAATCTGTGAGACTGCTTTCCGGTCGGCTGGAGAGGGTCGCGCACGTCGTCGAGAGCGTGGACCGTGACCGTGTTCTCGCCTTCCTTCACGAGCTTCGTCACGTCGAGCGTGAAGGGCGTGTACCCTCCGCGGTGGCTCCCGGCAGCCTCTCCGTTCACCCAAACCGCCGCCGTGTCGTCGACCGCGCCGAAGTGAAGGAGGACGCGCCCGGCGAGGTCATCCTCCGTCAGAACGAACGTCCTTCTGTACCAGACGGACGGGATGAAGTCGACGTACTCTATCCCCGAGAGCGCCGACTCGGGCGCGAAGGGAACGACGATCTTTGATGAGAGGTGTGCCGCGCGTTCGAGGTGACGGTCGGCTCCGCTCCTCGAGAGGTCGAGCTCAAACTCCCACTCTCCGTTGAGGTTCATCCACGAGTCGCAGTCCCTCATGAACTGAGGTCTCGGGTATTCGGGTCTCGGTATTGTTACGTTATCCATGCGCGCCTCCGTTAAATACTATCAATTTGTAATTATATCATAAATAAAAAAATAAGTCAACGGGGAAGATTTTTCTCAAAACGATTGAAAAGGGAGCGAAAAAAAGGTATACTTATATTGAATAAATTATCGGAGTCCGCCATGAATAAAGAAGAAATAAAAAACCGAATAATAGCTTTAAGAGAACAGATAGCGTACCACTCGAAGCTGTACTACGACAACGACGCGCCGGAGATCTCGGACTACGAGTACGACATGATGTTCGAGGAGCTGAAGCGGCTCGAGGCGGAGAACCCGGAGTTCGACAGCGCCTCGTCCCCGACCCACCGGGTCGGAGGGCGCGCCTCGGCGAAGTTCTCTCCCGTCTCACACAGGATCAGGATGGGGAGCCTCACGGACGTCTTCAGCCACGACGAGGTCGTCTCGTTCGTTCGCCGCGCGAAGGAGAAGCTCTTCGAAGAGGGCGAGCGCGAGGTGAAGTTCACGGTCGAGCCGAAGATCGACGGGCTCTCGGTGTCCCTCATGTACGAGAGGGGAGAGCTGGTCTGCGGCGCGACGAGAGGCGACGGGCTGACCGGCGAGGACGTGACGGAGAATATCCGGACGATCGGGTCGATCCCGCACTCGATAGGGCTGAAGACCCCGGAGCTTTGCGTGAGGGGCGAGGTATACATGCCGCGCGCTTCATTCGAGAGACTGAACGCGGAGAGGGAGGCCGAGGGCGGAAAGCTCTGGGCTAACCCGAGGAACGCGGCGGCGGGGTCTCTCCGCCAGCTCGACGCGTCGGTGACGGCGGGCCGCGGGCTCGATATCTTCGTCTTCAATATGCAGTACGGAGAACTCTATGAGGACGGCAGAGCACCTCTGACCCACTCCGAGAGCGTTTCCCGCCTTAAGGAGATCGGCTTTTCCACGATCGATATGGTCGACGTGACGGGGGACGAGGAGAGGATAATCGCGGCGATAGAGCGCCTCGGCGAGCTGCGCCCGACCCTGTCGTACGACATAGACGGCGTCGTCATCAAGGTCGATTCCCTGCGCCAGCGTGAGATACTCGGCGAGAACACGAGCACGCCGAAGTGGGCGGTCGCCTACAAGTTCCCGCCCGAGGAGAAGGAGACTCTTCTTCGCGACGTGACTCTCCAGGTCGGAAGGACCGGAGTCGTCACGCCGACCGCGGAGCTCGAGCCCGTGCGCCTCGCGGGGACTACCGTATCGCGCGCGACCCTTCACAACATCGATATAATCAGAGAGCGCGACATCCGCGTCGGCGACGTCGTCGTCGTGAGGAAAGCCGGTGACATAATCCCCGAGATCGTCTCGAGCGTAAAGGAAAAGCGCGACGGAACTCAAAAGCCCTTCGCGTTCCCCGAAAAGTGCCCGTCCTGCGGCGGCGAGCTCGTCTTCGACGACCCCGACGAGGAGGGAGGAGGAGCGGTGAGATGCATCAACGCCGCCTGCCCCGCTCAGCTCGAGCGGCGCCTCGTCCACTTCGCCTCGAAGGGCGCGATGGATATCGAGGGCATGGGGCCTAAGGCGGTCTCCGCGCTGATAGCGGAGGGGATGTTGAAAAGTCCCGCCGACCTCTATTCGCTCGATTACGGCGCTATAGCCGCGATGCCCGGAAGAGGCGAGACGTCGGCGAAAAACCTCGCCGCGGCGGTTGAACGCTCGAAGACGAGAGGGCCCGCGAAGCTCCTCTCCGCGCTCGGCGTGAGACACACGGGAGAGGCGGCGTCGGAGGCGATCGTCGCAAGATTCGGAAGCATCGACGCGCTCTTCGAGGCGAGCGAGGAGGAGCTCAAATCCGTCCCCGATATCGGCGACGTGACGGCTCACTCGATAAAGGAGTTCTTCTCGCTTCCCGAGACCGCGGAGCTGATAGGCCGTCTGAAGGCGGCGGGAGTCGTGACCGAGGCGGCTGAAGAGCGCGCCGGCGGCACGTCGCTCTCGGGGCTCACCTTCGTTCTGACGGGCAAATTCCCGACGATGACGAGGGACGAGGCGGCGAGCCTCATCAAAGCGAACGGCGGAAAGGTGTCGTCGTCTGTTTCAAAGAAAACGTCGTACGTCGTCGCCGGAGAGGACCCCGGCTCGAAGCTCACGAAAGCCGGAGAGCTCGGAGTCACGGTGATAGACGAGGCGGCGCTGACGGAGATGATAAAATAATGGATTGGGTTTACGTGATCGCCGCGGCGGCGGCCGCTCTTGCGCTGATACTTCTCGCCGCGGGGACTTATATGTATTTCGTCTACGGCTTCAGGAGTCAGAACTACGGCAAGGGAAAGCGGCCGGCAAACGCCTGGGACGAGGACGAGGACAGCCCGGAGAACGTGATGATGATAGAGTCGTGCCTGCCTTACAGGGACGAGCTTCTCGAGGCGAGAAAATGGATAAAGAGCCACGATCTGAAGGACTATTCCGTCACGTCCTACGACGGGCTGACCCTCAGGGCGAAGATGCTCCCGAAGGAGGGGGCGAGGGGTATCGTGATACTGATGCACGGCTACAGATCGAACCCCCTGCACGACTTCTCGCTCGCGGTGAAGGAATACTACAGAATGGGCTTCTCCTGCCTGATGCCGTACCAGAGGGCGCACGGCGACAGCGAGGGAAAGTATATCTGCTTCGGAGTAAAGGAGAGGCGCGACGTCGTCTCCTGGTGCGAAAAGATGGATAAAGAATTCCCCTCCGTCCCCGTCATCCTCGACGGGATGTCGATGGGCGCGACGAGCGTTATGATGGCGGCGGGGCTGGGACTTCCCGCAAACGTGCGCGGCGTCGTCGCGGACTGCGGCTTCACCTCGGCGCGCGAGATACTCGAGTCCGTCATGAAGTCGAAATTCAACATGGCGCCGTTCCCGTTCCTCTATACGACCGCGCTCGCGGTGAGGATCTTCGCACGGTTCGGTATCGGCTCGGTCTCGACCGAGGAGGAGCTGAAGAAGAACACTCTTCCTCTGCTGATCGTTCACGGCGAGGACGACCGCTTCGTGCCGTACTCCATGTCGGAGAGAAATTTTGCCGCGGCGAAGGACTTCTGCGACGCGAAGTTTCTCTCGTTCCCCGGAGCGGGACACGGGATGTCGTTCCTCTCCGACCGTGAGAGGTACACGGAGGAAGTCGAAAAATTCGTCGGGCGGTGCCTCGGCGCGGAGGTCAGAAATGAAGAAGATAATAATTAGGGCTGCGGCACTCATACTGACCGCGCTGCTCGTCTTTCCGGTATTCGTCTCGTACGGCGCGGACGAGATCGCCGTCGTCGACGACTCGGAAAAATACAAGCTCTACACCGAGACGTGCGGCTTCGTATACCCCGCCGACGGGGGAGGGCGGGAGCTCTTCTCCTACGACGTTCCCGAGGGGGGAGCCGCGCTCGTCATATTCTTCAACGGCGCGGGATGGTGCGTCAACAGCAACAACCTTATCAGCGGTCTGTCGAGCACGCTCTGGGCGCGCGACGAGAGATTCAATATCGTCGCCGTCGACAGCTACCGAAACGACCGTGCGACCGTGAAGAGCTACCTTGCGAAATACGACCTCGAGGGGCGCGTCGACCGCGCTTACTGCAACCCCGAGAATATGTACCTTTTCGGTTGGTACAGCGAGTTCGTCTCGCGCGGCGGCGACATGGAGGGAGTGACGGGATTCAGCGCGGATCTCGAGTTCCCGCACGTCCTCATAGTCACGCGCGAGGGCGGCAGAAAAGTGATCCGGTACTCGATCCCCGGGGTCACGCCGACGCTTCTCACGAGTATCATGGGCTCGCTCTTCGATATCCCGGAGGGTGAGAACGAGACCGTTACGGTCAAGCTTCCCGGGGTCAGAAGATACGACTATGCAGACGATATACTCTCCCTGACGAACGGCGTGAGACGGGAAGCGGGGGTGAAAGATATTCGTCTCAGCGCAAAGCTTTGCGAGATCGCGATGGAGCGCGCGGAGGAATGCGCGGTCTATTACAGCCACGAGAGACCGAACGGCTACTCCTGCTTCTCGATAGTAAACGGAACGGGAAGATACAACGGGATCGTTCTGTCCGAGAACATAGCGATCGCCCGCGAGACGCCGTCCCTTGCCGTCGACGGATGGACAAGGTCGGAGGGTCACCGCGAGAACATGATAAGCGCCGACGTCACCGAGGTCGGCGTCGGGTGCTTCGTCAACAACGGACACCACTTCTGGGTGCAGCTCTTCGGAGACGGAAACGACAAATCCACTCTTAAGAATAAGAGCGCAGCGGCGGTCGAGGCACAGATCGAATCGCTCGAGTCGAGGCTCTCCGTCAGACCTTCCGGAAGGACGGTCACGCTCTCCCTCGAGGGCGACGCGGAGGGAGCGGAGCTCTTCGGCTACTCGGAGAATCTGACCGAGTATGAACAGCATATCTCGTATCTCTGCCGCCTCATGCCGAAGGACTCATTCGCGTACGACTCCTCGGGCGAGCCCGTGGCAAGGGTCGACGCCGGCGGTAAGATATACCCCGTGAAGGCGGGAGTCGGAACTCTTGAGCTGAGGCTCTTCGATATGGACCGCCGGCCCGAGATAATTACCGTCAAGGTCGTCGGCGCGCCGCACACGGCGGGCGACGCGGACGGGGACGGGGTCGTCAGCATGAAGGACGTGCTCCTCCTCAGGCGGATCGTCGCGGGAGCGGTCGAGCCGACGGAGGAAGGGATCGCGTTCGCCGACGTGGACGGCGACGGAAACGTAAATATGAAGGACGTACTGCTGCTCAGAAAGATACTTGCGGGAGCGGCTTGAAAGGATAAAAATATGAGACCTATCGACAGATTTATAAGATACGCGGCGATGCCGACGATGTCGGACGAGGAGAGCGCGACCTGCCCGAGCACCGAAAAACAGAGAGCGCTCGCAGAGCTCGCCGCGAATGAGCTTCGCGAGTTCGGACTCGAGGTGACGCTGACGGACGAGTGCTACGTCTACGCAAGGCTCGCCGCGACGGCAGAGGGCAGACCGAAGATCGGATTCATCTCCCACCTCGACACCTCCCCCGACGCGCCGGATGAGAATATAAAACCTGTGATCGTCGACTACGACGGCGGCGATATCGTCCTGAACGCGGAGCGCGGGATCACGCTGAAGGCGTCCGACTATCCGTGCCTTGAGAGATACGCGGGACAGAGCCTCGTCGTGACCGACGGGACGACTCTGCTCGGTGCTGACGACAAGGCGGGTGTCGCCGAGATCGTCTCGGCGGTAGAGCGCATAGTAAAAGAAGGACTTCCTCACGGGGAGATACTCGTCGCCTTCACTCCGGACGAGGAGATCGGGCGCGGAGCGGATCTTTTCGACGTCGAAAGATTCGGCGCGGACTACGCCTACACCGTCGACGGAGGCGCGCTCGGCGAGATCGAATACGAGAACTTCAACGCGGCTTCGGCAGTTGTCGAAATCGAGGGCAGGTCTATCCACCCCGGCGACGCGAAGGGAAGAATGGTCAACGCCTCGGAGGTCGCCATGCACTTCCATTCCAACCTCCCGATGTACGAGACCCCGTTCTACACGGAAGGCTACGAGGGCTTCTACCACCTGACCTCGTTCGAGGGATGCGTTGAGCGCGCAACTCTCAAATACATAATCCGCGACCACGACAGAGAGCGCTTCGAGGAGCGCAAAAGGGTCATGCAGGACGCCGCGACCGAGACCCGTCACGCCTACTGCGACGCGAAGGTCGCCTGCACCGTCAAGGACTCCTACTACAATATGAAAGAGAAGATCGAGCCCTGTATGTACATCGTCGAGAGGGCTGAAGCGGCATTTGCCGAAAACGGCGTCGAGCCGAGGCGCGTGCCGATCAGAGGCGGCACCGACGGCGCAAGGCTCTCCTTTATGGGACTCCCCTGCCCGAATCTCTCCACGGGCGGCGAGAATTTCCACTCCCGCTTCGAATTTTTGCCCGTCGGATCGTTTGAGAAAATGATCGACGTGCTTGTGACGATAATGACAAAATAAAGAATGAGCCGGCTTCCCCGGCTCTTTCTTTGTTTTGTCAATGAATTGCGCGCAAAGCGCGCATGAATTGCCCGTCGGGCATGAATTGACCTACGGTCATGAATTGCGCGCAAGCGCGCATTGATGAAGTTTTTCGCCTTGCGAAAAACAACCGAAATGACGGCAAAGCCGTCAATTCACGGAGCGAGGGCGGGGTCCTCGGAAAATCGTAAGATTTTTCGGGGTTCTCGCGAGAATTCATGGCGAAGCCAATTCACGGAGCGCAGCGAGAATTCATCCCCGCAGGGGCCTGACTTGTAAACAAAATGTTAATTGTGCCTTTGTTTTTCGCTATTCCGACCGTTTTGAATCATTACATAGTGCAATTGCTTGAAACATCCGGAGAGGATCATGATCGAAAGAGAAGAACTTGAACGGCTCGTCGCCGCGAACGCCGCGCCGCTCTACAGGTACTGCCTCTACAAGCTCGGAGGGAACGAAGAGCTCGCGGAGCAGACCGTCAGCGACGTCTGGCTCGTCCTCCTTAAAAAGCAGAGATCCCTTCGCGGAGGACGCGATATGAGGGCGTTCCTCTACCGCACCGCGGACCGCTGCGCCGCTCACAACGCCGAGGAGGCGAGGCGGCGGAACGTTCGCGTCGCGCCGCTCGAGGAATGGCGCGAGGGGGACGGCGAGGCGGACGAATATTTTAAAGACTCGAGGGACGAAGAGCTGATAGCTCTGTCGCTCGAAGAAAAGCTGCCGCGCGGGCTGAGAGAGATATACCGCATGAGATTCATTGAGAATATGAGTCTTGAAGAGATCGGGTCGGCGACGGGACTCCCGTATTCGACGGTCAGGTACCGGATCGAAATGATACGGCGCGAGGTAAAAAAGATCGCCGACGGCGGAGAACTTTGATTACGGATCGATAACGGAGAAGAAATGAACAATACGCTTGAAACGAGACTTGCGGAGTACGGGACAAAGAATCCCATCCGCTGCGACCGGGAGCTGATCGCGGCGCTCGGCGCGATAATAGAGAGTGAGAGAGGGAAGAGACCGTGCGACTTCGACCTTGTCGACGAAGCGGCGACGTTCCTCTGCGAGCTCTCGGGAAAGAATACGGAGCCGCCGGAGTCGCTCACGGCGCTCCCGCGGACGGCGAGCGCCTCTCATCGCGGCGCGGTCGCGAAGTGGGTACTTCCCGCGGCGGCGGTCACGGCGATCCTCGCGGGCGCGGCGGTCGGAGGAGTCCTTCGCGCCGACGAGCCGGAGATGTCCGACGGGCTGAAGGAAGAGATCATGTCTATGGAGCCCGGCGACAGCTTTGAGACTGACGGCTGGGACGTCGCGGCGGGTCACGACCGCTATGACGTCGGCACGCTCGACGAGCTGATCGAGGAGATGGCGGACAGCGGGATAATGATCCCCCGCCCCGACGGATACGACGTCGCCGTCGCGCGCTTCGAGGACTACGGACGGTATCGGGTCATCGGACTCGACGTGACGGGAGAGAACGGCAGGAGCGAGGTCGAGATCAGAACGGAGGACGTCTTCAGGGAGACTCCCGAAACTTACAGGGTAGGTCGCTTCGACGTCGCCCTTTTCACGTACGACGACCCCGCCATGACCGGGAACGTGATATATCAGGGCAGCTTCGTTTACAACGGAGTCACCTATAACGTCTGGTCGCCGTCGGAGGACGACCTCGAAAGAATAATCTTAAGCTTTGAGGAGATCGGTCAATGAGATCTGTAAAATCGGCGTTTGTCTTTATTATGCTCCTGTCACTGCTCTTCGGCGCGGCGCACACTGCGGCGGCTGAGGACGGGGAAGAGGACCCGGAGCAGATCGAATACGTCTTCGTTTTCGACGACGGCACGGAGGTGCGCTTTTATTCCGACTCGGAGCTGACCGACGGAGAGATCGAGTATCTGGCTTGTGAGGCGCGCAAAAGGACCGATGCGTACGATACCGGCAGTTTTTTGTCGGAGACCTGTTATGTTCCCGATCGGGAGACTGCGGTACCCGAGGGCAGTTCGTATGGTTTCGAGCAGGTCACACATCCGCACGATCACTCGTATGTTGAAAGCGCGACGGTCACGGCGACGAAGCACAACGTCTTCGACGACGCTCCGAAGTGCCTCGAGTGCCGCTATAAGGTCTTCACCTGCACCGTCTGCTCCGCCAAAGCCCTCGGGTTCAAGTCGAGCAGACGGGTCGCCTGCCATTCGGGGACGGTTATCAAGAACTGGGAGATATACGACAACTATCTCTACTACAACAATTCTGACGGGCACAAGCAGGACGGGTACGTCACCGACAGCGTCACTGTCAAGGTGAGGCCGCTCGTCACGGGAAAACCGGACGAGGGCGCCTTCCCCGGCATCTCACGGTATATCAAGTCATTCTATTATGAGGAAAACACGCGCACGGCGACGATCAGCTTCACCTGCGGCTCATCGTCCCGCCCGGATTATTCAACGGAAGATATCGACAGATATGTTTCGCACCTGAAATACCTCGACGCGCTGCCTTACATTGAGTGGATGCACCCGGCGACGTCTCACGACGAGAGCCTGACCGTGCCCGCGCGGGACGATCCCGCGTGCGAATCCGGACAGCAGGATATCCCGCCCGATAATCCGCCTCAGAATGGACCGGCGTCGGATCCTCCCGTGCCGGGCGATCCGACGCCGGGCGTTGACGCACAGCAGGACGGCTCTGACGCAACGCCGAAAAGCGCGGCGCCGACGGGAAAAGACGCGCCGCAGAACGGGGGACTTCACAATCCCCAAACGGGAGACGACCTCATTTTACTTATCGCGGCGGCGGTCCTATCCGCTGCTCTCGCGGTCTTTATCACGATCAAAAAACACAACTGTAATAAGGGGGAAAATAAATGAAAAAGCTTATTTCAATTCTTCTATTTGTCTCGCTTCTTATCTCCTGCCCGGTCGCCGTCGGCGTTTCGGCGGAAGATGAGGAAGAAAAGATCATTTTCGAATACGATATTTATGACAGTTCTACCTTCGGGTATGATTACGTCTACGCGGGGATATTCAAAAAATACAGCGAAGTCAATAAGCCGTGGACTCTCGAGGACTTTCCGGGAGTTGAGGCTTATTCCGTCGTTGATACGTGGGCTATGTCCGAGGAGACTGCCGCAAGGTATAAAGCTACTACGGGCGGTACCGAGAATTTTCACCAGATACTCAAATTCGATATCATCGACAAGACTCCCGATGGCTGTCTTGCGGCGATCCGCGCGCTCGAAGCGTCAGAATACGTAAGATCCGCAAATCCGCAGGTACACGTCGGATGGGATCCGATTACCATCCCGGTAGATCCTTTTGCCGACGGTAAACCGATCGGCGGCGAGCGTGTGCCCGGCGCGCCTACGTTTATAGGCGACGTTTGTGAAGACGGAAGCCTTGATATGAAAGATCTTCTGCTTTTGAGAAAAGTCGTTGCGGGAATAGAAGAACTGAAAGTCATAACCTACGCCGACGTCAACTTT
The DNA here is from genome assembly GCA_902797495.1 of uncultured Ruminococcus sp. Taxonomy (GTDB): domain Bacteria; phylum Bacillota; class Clostridia; order Oscillospirales; family CAG-272; genus RUG14199. The sequence continues at coordinate 623 of CADBTH010000209.1, read as the reverse complement.
GACGGAAGCATCAACATGAAAGACGTTCTGAAACTCAGAAAAATGATCGCCGGAGCCGTTTATGAGGATCATCAGAAAGAGGACGGACAGCCGTCTTCAGTCAAAGTCCCGGAGGGGGCGTACACCTCGTGCGTTACGGCGATAGGGGACTCGCTCGAGGCGTATTATTACAGGAGTCACGTCGTATCGTTCTTCGGCATCGACAGCGAAGGAAATAACCGCAGCTCGGTCGGCGGCGTCATTGACAGCCTTGCCTCTTACACACAGTTCCTCGAAGAGGAGACGGTCGCGCTTCCGCATCTTGACGGATCGTTCTTCGAGGAGAACGTCCTCGTGCTCGGCTACGTCGGGTCGCCCTACTGCAACTATGAATTTACGACGGACGGGGTATCGTTCGACGGGGAGACCCTGACGGTGGAGCTCACCCTTCACGACGGGGGCATGGGACTTTGCGCTATCGAAGACTACGTCGTATTCACCGCGGTGTCGCGCGACTGTGCGGCGGGAGCGAGTGCGGCGCGGATATCGCCGACAAGCGAGAGCGGCTATCCCCCGGCATGGTGGTAAAGACATAGAACCGTCCCCTGTCTTTGGAGAAAAGACAGGGGACGGTTCTATGTCTT
>CADBTH010000208.1 GCA_902797495.1 uncultured Ruminococcus sp. | reverse complement strand
TCTTTTCTGACCGTCGCGCCTTTGGCGTAAACTATCTCGGAGTCTTTGTATACGCGCTCCATCGCGTCTTTGATCTTTACCGTCTTTTCGGGATTCTTCGCCGACGCCCAGCATCCGAGGACCGTGTCGCCCTCGTCCGCAACGGGACCGGTCAGACCGATCTTCCGTCCCGCCCACTCGTCGGGTACGAGCGGAAGGATACCGTCGTTCTCAAGCAGGACGAAGGAGCGCTTTGCGGCGTTGCGCGATATCGCTCTGTATTCTTCCGTGAGGTAAGTCTTCATCGGGTCGGGCTCTTCCGTGTACGGGTCGTCCATCAGCCCGAGCATATATTTTGCGGCGATGACTTTTTCGCAGGATTCCGCCACCTGCTCCTTAGTCAGCTTGCCCTCTTCGACGAGCTTCGGGATGTGTCTGTTGTAGAGGTTTCCGGGCATCAGAACGTCGACGCCCGCGCCGTATCCCTTGAGAACTGCGTCCTTTTCATCCTCGGCGTATCCGTGTTTTGTAAGCTCGAAAACGGAGTCATAGTCCGAGATGACGAAGCCCTCGAATCCGAGCTCGCCTCTGAGTACGTCCCAGAGGAGCTTGCGGCTCGCGGAGCAGGGGACTCCGTTTATATCGTTGAACGAGCTCATGAACGTTGCGACTCCCGCGTCTACTCCCGCTTTGAACGGAGGCAGGAACGTGTTGTGAAGAGTCTGGTCGCTCATCTCGCATCCGTAGTAGTCGCGGCCGCCCTCGCACGCGCTGTATGCTATATAATGCTTCATGCACGCGAGTATGCCGCCGTCGTCCTGGAAGCCGCGCACCGCCGCTTCCGCCATCTTCGTGCAGAGATACGTGTCTTCTCCGTAGCCCTCGGCGACTCTGCCCCATCTCGCGTCGCGCGCGATATCGACCATCGGGGCGTACGTCCAGTTCACGCCCTGCGCCCGCGCTTCTTTTCCCGCAACTGCGGAGCACGCTCTCACGATATCGGGCTCGAAGGTGCAGGACTGAGCGATGGGTATCGGCATCGTCGTACAGCATCCGTGGATGACGTCGCATCCGGTGAGAAGAGGTATGTTCTTCGGAGTGCACTCGACGGAGATCTTCTGGAACTTGTTGCAGATCTCCGTTCCCATCGTGCCGAGAAGGGAGCCGCATCTTCCCGCGAGCATCTCGCCGTCTTCCTCGACGTGCTCGGGGTTGTACGTGTTCTCGCTGACCATGAACTGGGACAGCTGTATCGTCATTTCTTCGAGAGTCATCGTGGAGACGAGTTCCTTCGCCTTTGCTCTCGCTTCGCGGTATTTCGGATCTTTTGAATTGTACATATCGTTCCTCCGTGTCAGTTGACGACGTTCGTCGGTCTTCCCTCAAGATACGCGTCGATGTTTGAAGTTACAACTTCCATAAGTCTCTCTCGCGTCGCAAGGGGAGTCCACGCGACGTGAGGGGTGATGATCACGTTTTCAAGCCCGAAGAGCGGACAGTCGTCCCTCATCGGCTCGTGCGTGAGAACGTCGAGTCCCGCGCCGCGGACTTTTCCGCTCTTTATCGCGGCGGCGAGCGCCGCCTCGTCTATGACTCCTCCGCGGGACGTGTTCACGATATATACTCCGTCGCGGCAGAGCGCGAGCGCGTCCTCACCGAGCATTTTTTCGGTCTCGGGAGTCAGCGGGCAGTGGAACGATATGACGTCGCTTTCGCGGAACAGTTCCTCCTTCGTTACGAACCGTACGGACGCATCGTTCTTCGGAGTCCTCGTGTAAACTATGACCTTCATACCGAACGCGAGCGCGATCTTTGCGACGGCGCTGCCGATACTGCCGTAGCCGACGACGCCGAGCGTCTTTCCGCAAAGCTCGTCCGTGCCGCCGACGAATCCCGTGAATATCTTCGCCGCCTTCCAGCCTCCGTCCGTGACGAAGGAGTTGTAAAAACCGGTCTTCGAGAACAGCTCGAGCATCAGCGCGAAGGTGTGCTGAGCGACGGCGGCGGTCGAGTACTGACCCGCGTTGCAGACCGTGACCCCGCGCTCCCTTGCGGCGGCGCAGTCTATGTTGTTGTAGCCGGTCGCGAAAAGACCTATATACTTTAAGTTCTTCGCCGCTTCAAGCTCCGCGCGGCCGATCACCGTTTTGTTGACGAGGATCGCGTCCGCGTCCTTGATCCGCTCGCTCGTGAGCTCGGGCGGCGTCACGTCGTAGAATACGACCTCTCCGTACTTTTCAAATACAGTCGTGTCGATATCTCCCGCGCTGACGCTCGAGATATCCGTGCAAACTATTTTCATGCCAAGTCCCTTCCGCTTTCTTTTTTTATCATCTCAAGAAGGCCTGTGTATCTCACCGCCTCCATATCGTTTTCCACCATTCTGGTTATAACGTAGCGGCTGCCGACGAGAATGACTATGTTCTTCGCCCTCGTGACCGCCGTATAGAAGAGGTTCCTCGTCAGAAGCATCGGAGCGGTGCGGTAGAGGGGAAGTATCACGACCCCGTACTATGGCGATAGGTAACCCTTTGATATAATCTTCAGGTTTTCCCCCGCCTCACACCGGACATGAAACTTTCGCTTCATCCGGCGTTCCATCGATTCGCTTAATGATACTTTTACATCACAAATTAGAACAACTCTTATCCTATATTTAACTCAGATTTCGGGTTGCCCCGCTTCTTTCCTTAGACTATTTACCTTATCCATCTGTTTTCCACTGAGGTTAAGAGCGCAAACATATTCTCTAATTGTATTTTCTTGTTTGGCATGTATTAACCTATGAACTTCCGGGAGTACGAGGATGAGATTAGAATAGTTGTCTCCTCCGCCGGCTTTCCTCGGAACTCTGTGGTGACAGTGTACTTCTGAGATATCCAAAAACTCTTCGCCCGTTACAGCACATTTTCCATTTTGCGCAGAAAACAGCGATAGTCTATTGTCATTGTATTCAACCGACTGTGTACTTATGGGGTTCATTGCAAGTTCCCTTAAAAGAAATGCATTCGAGAAGGATAATTCCTTATGTCTGTACATTCTTCCTTCAGAAGTATAAAGATTCACGCTTTTCTTTTTCCCAAGGGTTTGTCGATGTCTACAATAATGTATAGGCAAAATTACAAACTCTTGAAACTTAAAGATTCTCGTGCACCCTTTATATCTCTTGTAATCCCCAGATCTGGGATCAAGGGCTCCCCTAACAGGCTTTAGTCGATTGTATAACGATGTATAGGTTGCATTATGGATATCTTGACAGTCTTCAGTAATGTCCGTAGCCATCTGGTAATAATTATGGACTCCTCGAACCAAAGAGTTATAGTCAGAGACAGCCTTACGAATAAGGTGTTTGTCTCCAGCTCTTTGAATTACCTTGATCTGCTCTTTTATTGCAAGTTTAGTTCTTTCAATGGCTTTGTCACACATGTGTGAAACAATAACTCTTTTACCACCTTTACTTTTTGTCCTGATTTTAATGCCCAGAAATTCGCCATATCCTTTTGTAAGGTTGACTACTCTGGTCTTTTCTTCAGAAACTTCCAGTTTAAGGCGCTTTTCAAGCCATTCTTTAGCTCCATGCATAACTTTTATCGCATCTGACATATTAGAACACATTATCCTAATATCATCAGCATACCTAATTACATGAAGTTCCTTGAGGTTCCTTTTACGCATTTCCCGGAACGCACTTCCTTTGGAAGGGGTTCCGTTCTTAGCGATTCCACCTTTTAGTCTATGAACCAGTGGAAATTCGCCCCATTGACTTTCCATGTGCCAGTCAAATTCATTAAGAACTATATTTGCAAGAAGAGGGGATATTATTCCACCTTGCGGCGTTCCTTCTGTTGGCTCTACTATTGTACCATCTGGCATTTGTATTTTGGCTTTAAGTATATTTTTGATAACGCATATAAGTTGCTTATCTTGTATACCTAAACTCCATATTTGCCTGATGAGTTTCGAGTGATTGACATGATCGAAAAATCCCTTAATATCAATTTCAACCATGTAGTACAGCTTGGAACGATTAATGTATCTGTAAACCTCATTGATGGCATTTTCAGCCGACCTAAGAGGTCTAAAACCAAAACTACATTCTGAGAATTTTGCTTCACAGATGGGTTCCAGTATTTGCAGTATACATTGTTGAACAAGCCTATCCCAGATGCACGGGATTCCAAGAGGTCTCACTTTACCATTAGGTTTAGGTATCTCTTTTCTTCGAACATTCCTCGGATGATAATTTGCAAGCAAATTGCGAACTTTCTTGCATACATCTTCTGGTTCCATTTTCTCGATGTCTTTAATTGTTAATCCATCAGTTCCAGGGGTTTTACTCCCGGCGTTACGCTTGATTGACCTGTATGCCATAATTATATTGGCATCTGAGGTAATTAAAGACATGAGTTTGGGAAAGGTCTCATTCTCTAAACTTCTTGCATAGAGCTCGTCCTGTAATTCTTGCTGTCCATAATATTCAGCATATCTGAGTTTATTGATTTTAACAGATCGCGACTTACCTACCAGCTTTTCCTCAGTAGGTATTCTTCGCAAATCATTCTGATCCATTGGCCATCACCTACACTTTCATGTCAGTGCCTCTTTTTGGCTTACTCAACATCCAATGTTAAGTGATGTATAGTCATCATTAGTGTACCGACTCGTGGCCATTCCTCCTGCCTCCATTACCGAGGCTATCTACGGTTCGACCACTGCTTTTCAGCATAGATTCAACGGCTTATTATTCTTCGTCCGCTTATATTCTTACGAATACTCTATGCCTTTCCACGTTCCCTTAGTTCTATCTGTACATGTCCCTTTTAGGTTCTTGCTATGGGCCTGTCGGATTCATACGCGCCTGCCGCGTATAAGGTATTTCATAGATGCTGATTTTTACTTTACCTCACCGACGTCCCTCTTAGGGGAATCTCCACGTTTCCGTGTCTCGCCAGTTTAGACCCGTACATTCGCAAGTTCGTCAGTGCTCTCGCACATTCTAACCATGAGGGATTTATAGACCCCCGGCATATCATTTCCCATGTCTTCTACTGGAGACTTTTCAGCAGGCGGGCTCTGGCCACTTTTGTACCAACTGTACTTATCTTTTTCGTTGATTTAGGTACTCTTTCTGCCGACTTCACCGAGCTTCGCACATCTTAGCTTTCGCTATGTGATGCACGTCGGAGTATCAGGGATGGCTCTTCAAGGGGGTTATCCGAATAAGTCCGGCCCTATCATTCAGCCATTCAAACTAAGAGTTCTCCTTTATATTCTTATGGGATAACTAATCGTTATCAAGAATTCTAAAGTGCCTAACCTTTTCAGTTAGGAACGTGTCGCACCGCTCCCCTGGCTCTTGTGTACGGTTATCGCCCACGCGTGCTCGAGCTCCTCGAGGTTGGCGGTGTCGTAATCGCACACCTTGTCGTCGAACTCTATCACGAAGCGCCCTTCCGCGTTGTCGATCTCCTTGATCGTACCGATGTCTCCGTTGAAGATGCCCTCTCCCTCGATACCGTCCTTCTCCCAAACGATGGAGTAGTTGTTCTTCGTCTGCATGACGCGGTCGCCCTCGCGGAAGACGGTCTCTCCGTAACGTCTCTCGCGCTTGCCCGCCTCGTGCGGATTCATGACCTCCTGGAGAAGGCGGTTGAGGCTGTCCGTTCCGCACGCGCCCTTGCGCGACGGGGACATGACCTGGATCTGAGATATGATATCCTCGCCGTATGTGCGCGGAAGCCTCTCGCGGTAGAGAGAGGCGACGGTCTGCGCCGTCTCTTCGTCGCTCTCGCGCGGCATGAAGAAGAAGTCTTCGTTTTTGTTCGAAATATCGGGCATCTGACCGTTGTTGATCGCGTGCGCGTTCGGTATTATCATGCTTCCGCTCTCCTGGCGGAAGATCGTCTTCAGCTTGACCGTGTCGAACTCTCCGCTCTTTATCAGGTCGGAGAAGACGTTGCCCGCACCGACCGGCGGGAGCTGATCCGCGTCTCCTATGAAGATCACCCTCGCGCCGGGCTTGACAGCCTTGAGAAAAGCTTCCATCAGCAGAACGTCTATCATCGACGACTCGTCTATGATAAAGACGTCCTCGTCGAGCCTGTCGTGTTCGTCCTTGAGAAAACGCCCCGTCTCGCCGTCGCCCGTGAACTCCATGCAGAGCAGGCGGTGGATCGTCTTAGCCTCGTATACCGTCGCCTCGCTCATCCGCTTTGCGGCGCGTCCCGTCGGCGCGGCGAGAGCGATGTCCATGCCGAGAGATTTGAATATCGAGATTATCGCTTTGATGACCGTCGTCTTTCCCGTGCCGGGGCCGCCCGTCAGAATCATGACTCCCGACTTCAGACAGTCGCAGATCGCCTCGCGCTGAAGCGCGTCGTAAGTGATCCCGTTCGTCGCTTCAAGTCTGTATATAAGCCGTTCCGCGTCGTCGAACTCGAAGGTCTCGCATCTGTTCTTCAGAAGGCAGAGCTTCTGAGCTATATATTTTTCCGCGTTGTAGAACTCGGGAAGATAGACGTATTTTTCGTCGTTCCGCGTGACGACGCGCAGCTTCGCCGCTATCAGCATTTCGAGAACGATATCGTGAACTTCCTCGGGGTCGACGCCGAGCATCTCCGCGCACCGCTCTTTGAGAGCGGATACCGGCATGCAGGTGTGACCCTCTTTCGCGGATACTCCGCGAAGGAACGACACTATCCCGCCGGAGATGCGGAAGGGCGAATTCTTCGCGATGCCGAAACTCATCGCCACCGCGTCCGCCTTCGTAAAGCCGATGCCCTGTATCTGCTCGCACAGTATATACGGGTTTTCCTTTATGCGGTCTATCGCCGCAGAGCCCCACTTCTTGTATATCTTCATCGAAGCGGAGTCGGAGAGGTAGTCTCTGAAACGGATCATGACGTTTCTCGCGCCCGCCGCCTCGTTGAACGATTTTCCGATCTCGCGCGCCTTTTTGAGGCTGACTCCGGGTATCTCGGCGAGCCATTCCGGATGGCGCCCCATCACCTCGAAAGTCTCTTCTCCGAACTTGTCGACGATCTTCAGCGCGGTCTTCGGGCCGACTCCCTTGACGGCGCCCGAGGCGAGGTATCTCTGTATCTGATCCCGTCCCACGGGAAGCGCCTTGTCGAACTCCGCGACTTTGAGCTGACGGCCGTAAGTCGGGTGTATGACCCACGTTCCGCGCGCCTCGATGACGTCGCCCTCCGCGATATACGGCATGATACCCGTGAGGACTACGGGCTCGCCCGTCCCCTCCTCCTCGATCTCGCATACCGCGTACCCGTTTTCCGCGTTGGAGAAAATGATGGAATCGACCGTCCCTCTGATTTCGATGTGCTCGCCGTCCGCCATTTTGCCGCCTCCTTCGCATGGATTCTTTATCTATTCAATTATATTATAGATTCATTTTGGTGTCAATAAAATTCAATAAATTGCGAAAAAAACCGCCCGGAAAACCGGGCGGCGGTTATGCGTTTTTTGTTTATTTGAGGAGTTTTTTCAGCTCTTCCGCAAGGTCGGTCTTTTCCCACGGTACGTTCAGGTCCTCGCGTCCCATGTGGCCGTAAGCGGAGAGGGGAGTGTAGATCGGGCGGCGCAGGTCGAAGCGCTCGATTATTGCGGCGGGTCTGAGATCGACCAGCTCTTCGAGCTTGTCCGCGATGACGTCCTCGCCGACTTTTGAGGTGCCGAACGTCTCGACGAGAAGGGATACGGGGTGGGCGACGCCGATGGCGTACGCTATCTGAACCTCGCACTTGTCCGCAAGCCCTGCGGCGACGACGTTTTTAGCGAGGTATCTCGCCATGTATGCGCCGCTTCGGTCGACCTTCGTCGGGTCCTTGCCGGAGAACGCTCCGCCGCCGTGGCGGGAGTAGCCGCCGTAGGTGTCGACGATTATCTTGCGCCCCGTAAGTCCCGAGTCTCCGTGAGGGCCGCCGACGACGAAACGCCCCGTCGGATTGACGTGGATCTTCGTGTTCTCGTCGATCATTCCCTCGGGGATGACGGGTTTGATGACGTATCTGATTATATCTGTTCTGATGCGGTCGAGCTCGACTTCCTCGCTGTGCTGAGTGGATACTACTATCGTGTCGATCCTGACGGGACGGCCGTCCTCGTAT
>CADBTH010000207.1 GCA_902797495.1 uncultured Ruminococcus sp. | reverse complement strand
TTTTGCACTTCTCCGAAGTCAAAGCAATTGTGTCGCAGCAATCGAAGTTGTGCGTTTTTCGTGCGCGGCTTCGGCTGCGCACTTTTTTATTATGAGCGAAGCGAATAACAAGGTTCTGCCCGCAGGGCAGGCTCTTATTTGTAAGGAGACACACCATGCAGGAAAAGAAGCTGGCTGAAACATTGCCACTCCATGACATTATAAAGGAAGAAAATCGTAGATCATTAAATCATCCAATTACCGGAATAATCCATGAAGATCGCATTTGGGAACAGTGGTACACGGAAGAAGCTATGAATAGCAAGTTTCCAAAAATGAATCAGCGGGATTTTATGTTTCAATGTAATGCTGCTTATCCGAATCATATCATTCTTAACAATCGCGGCAAGAAGAAATTCACGGTCAAGCTGTTTGAAGCGATGGTGGATCAATTTGTAAACATTCTGTATTATGGCTATGATCTGCGCAAAGGCGATATTGTGTGTTCTATTGCCCTTTCTACGCCGGAACTTGTCGCTCTCAAATATGCTTGTTCTACAATTGGAGTCATTACATGTAACCTAAATTTTATGGATGCAGACAACATAGTAGAAAACAAAAGTGTTCTTCTTGATGAAATCTCAATTATAAAACCAAAAATTATCTTTGCATTAGACATCCTTGAAGATAAGGTTTCTCAAATCATAAACGACCCCGAATGCAGAGACATTATCAAAGTTCGTCTGCCGCTTGCTCGGTCAACTCAGGCCTACAATTTCGAACGATGGAAGATTGCCCTTTTAATGTGGAAAAATCGAAAAGAGGGCAAATCAATTAATAATGTAGTATCATTCAAAGATTTTTTAAAGCACTACAAACCTAATGCCGAAAACCCTAAAAGTGTATATGAGCCAAATATGCCTAGTAACATTGCTTTTACAAGCGGTACAACCGGGCAAAACAAAGCGGTTATGATTTCACATGATGCAAACAATGCTTTGGCCTATCAGCAAATCATAGGAAATATAGGCTTTAAACGAGGCGAAAAAAACTTGGCGCTCGTTCCTCCGTTTTTGGCGTTTTGGGATGCCGATATTATCCATGCCGTTCTGTGCCTTGGTGGCACAGAAGTGCTTGAACTTGATTTATCATACAGTTCTATCCCAAAGTATATTAGCAAACATTTGCCGCAGATTGGAATATGGTCTCAGTTTTTATGGGATTCTATTCTCCATTTGCCAAACAAAACAATCAAGAAGATATCCACACAACTGACAGGTGTAATCGTCGGTGGAGAAAGAGCTGAAATTAACCAGCAAAAAACTTTCTATGAAAAGACTGGTTTGTTTCAAACTGTCGGGTATGGATCATCCGAGGTGAATACCACATTCAGCTTTACTCATCCGGATTGCAGAGCATTAGGATCTTCAGGCATTCCTCTTCCTTTTAACAACGTAAAAATTGTTGACTCCGATTTTAAGGATCTTACATATAATCAACCTGGCAGGTTGCTTATTACGAGCCCATGCCTTATGCTTGGGTATCTGGGACGTGAAGATTTAACAAAGCAAGCGCTTTATACAGACGAAAAAGGAACCGTTTGGTACGATACAAAAGACTATGCTTATGTTGATAAAAATGGCTGTCTGTTTGTTTTGGATAGAGATAAGCCTCCGGTAGAAATAAATGTTGGCGATCATACTGAAAAAGTTAAGCTGCTCGATATCGTTGAAAAGATAAAAACTGATAGGTATATCAAAATCTGCAAGCTAATGGAATATGAGGGCAAACTCATACTCCATGTCGTCATCGATGAGTTTTGTGATATTAGCAAAATGGATGCAATAGAAAGCATCAAAAAGACGATAGCAGACGCCTTGCCTGAGAAGTATTACCCTGATGTAATCAGAGTTTTGAACACGCTTCCTCGTACCCCTGTCGGAAAAGTGGATTATCAAAAGCTAAATGAGGATACAGCTGAGATATACAACGCAAATACAAACCTTGTTGGTAAGTTAAATGTTGTAATTGATTAAATTGACTACCGCGCGCTTGAAAAACAAGCGGAGGAGTTGTGCAAACAATAAATCTGTTTGCCAAGCGAATCAATTGTCAATTTTACCCGCTCGCGTTATTCGCGGGCGGGTATTTGTCGTATAATATCACGGTTTTTATGAATTTATATTCAAATGCTTGACAGCGCGGGATATGCATGATAGAATAAAGGTGATCGATAGAGGCGCGTAGCATCAAGAGTAACGGCGCAAGTACGGTCTGCCGAAGACCGCGCCGCGAAAGGGGTATACGCCGAAGGCGGAGTTTGGCAAACTTCGTGCTGGGAGACGGGAATAAGATCCCTTCTACTGTCGCAGAAATGCGGAGAGCTATCAGAAAAGAAAACACAGGGCGAAAACCCTTTCTTTGCATGATGGTTACTTTATCGGTTTCCGTCATTTTTTGTTTTTGACGGCAAAATCATAGGTAACGAAAAAGGAGAATCAAAATGAAAAACACGGTATTCGAAGGGGCGGCTACCGCCATTATCACGCCGTTCTTTGAGGACGGGTCAGTCGACTACGAGAGCTTCGGCAGGCTGATCGATTTTCAGATAGCCTCCGGCATCGACGCGATAGTCGTCGCGGGGACGACCGGCGAGGGCTCGACCCTCTCGGACGAAGAGCACCGCGACGTCATGAAATACTGCGTCGACCGCGTGGCACACCGCGTTCCCGTCATCGCGGGAACGGGCTCGAACGACACGGCGTACGCTATCGACCTGACAAAGGCGGCGTGCGAGATGGGCGCTGACGCGATGCTCCTCGTCACTCCGTACTACAACAAGGCGACTCAAGGCGGACTTATCAAGTCGTTCGAGCTTATCGCGGACGAGTCCGACAAGCCGTGCATACTCTACAACGTGCCGTCGAGGACGGGGTGCAATCTGACTCCCGCGTCCGTCGCCGCGCTCGCCGACCACCCGAATATCGTCGGCGTGAAAGAGGCGTCGGGCAACATTTCTCAGATCGCCGAGATCGCATCTCTTTGCCGCGATAAGATCGACCTTTACTCGGGCAACGACGACCAGATCGTTCCGATAATGTCTCTCGGTGCGAAGGGAGTCATCTCCGTTCTGTCGAATCTTCTTCCAGCCGAGACGTCGAGGATGTGTCACCTCTGTCTCGACGGAAACTACGCCGAAGCGGCGAAGATGCAGCTCGACTATCTGCCCCTCGTGAACGCTCTGTTCTGCGAGGTCAACCCGATCCCCGCGAAAGCGGCGATGGCCGCGATGGGCTACGGCGCGAACTCGCTGAGGCTTCCGCTCACTCCCATTGAAGCGTCTCACGGCGAGGCTCTTCTTGGCGAGATGAGAAAAGTCGGAATAAACGTATAAGGAGCGGCGTATGGATATCATTATAAGCGGGATCTGCGGACACATGGGACGCGAGGTCTACGAGATCGCGTGCGATCCTTCAAGCGGCATGAACGTCGTCGCAGGGATCGACGCGTCCCCCGCCTTCGGGATGCCCGTCCCGGTATACAAATCGTTTGACGAGGTCGGTGAAGACGCCGACTGCATAATAGATTTTTCCCATCACGCGGCGACCGCGGCGCTGACGTCATTCGCGGTAGATAAAAAGATCCCGCTCGTCATAGCGACGACGGGGCAGACAGACGCGGAAAAGGAAATGATCGCCGAGGCGGCCAAGGCTATCCCCGTCTTCTTCGCGGCGAACTTCTCGATCGGGGTCGCGCTTCTGTGCGCTCTGGCAAAGAAGGCGGCGGCGGTAATGGACGGAGCGGAGATCGAGATCGTCGAGGTACATCACGACAGAAAGATAGACGCTCCGAGCGGGACTGCGCTTGCGATCGCGGACGCGATAAAGGAAGCGAGGCCGGAGTCGGAGGTCGTCTGCGGAAGGAGCGGACACGCGAAGCGCAGGGCTGACGAGATCGGCATTTCGAGCGTTCGCATCGGAAACGTCGTCGGAGTTCACGAGGTGCTCGTCGGAACGCAGAACGAGACGGTGACTCTGAAGCACGAGGCTCACTCGAGAGCGCTTTTCGCGTCGGGAGCCGTCGCGGCGGCAAAATTCCTCGCCGGTAAAGAGGCAGGGCTTTACACGATGAACGATATGATACAAATATAAGAGACCCGGAGGGCGGAAAAATGAAAATAGGAATTTACGGTTACGGCAATCTCGGTCGGGGAGTTGAATATTCCGCGTCACAGAACTCCGACGTTGAAGTCGTCGGCGTGTTCACGAGACGCGACCCGTCGACTGTGAAGACGGCGCTTGGCGCGCAGGTATTCAGCGCCGCGGACGTTGAGAGATTCAAAGACGAGATAGACGTTATGATAATCTGCGGAGGGAGCGCGACGGACCTTCCCAAAATGACTCCGATGATCGCGAAGTGTTTCTCCGTCGTCGACAGCTTCGACACTCACCCGAAGATACCCGAGCATTTCGCGGCGGTAGACAGCGCGGCGAAGAGCGCGGGAACTCTCGCGCTGATCTCGGCGGGCTGGGATCCCGGTATGTTCTCTCTGAACAGACTCTATTCGACGTCCATTCTCCCGGACGGCGAGAACTACACCTTCTGGGGACGAGGGGTCAGCCAGGGTCACTCGGACGCTGTGCGCCGCATCGACGGAGTCCTTGACGCAAGGCAGTACACGGTTCCGAGGGAGGAAGCGCTCGAGGCGGTGAGAAGCGGTGAGAATCCCGCGCTCACGACGAGGGAAAAGCACCTTCGCGAGTGCTACGTCGTCGCAGAGGAAGGCGCGGACCTTGAAAGAATAGAAAACGAGATCAAAACGATGCCGGACTACTTCGCGGACTACGACACGACCGTGAAATTCATCTCATCGGAAGAGATGAAGCGCGACCACTCCGAGCTGCCTCACGGAGGCTTCGTCATCAGGAGCGGCAAGACCGGCGGCGGCGCGCACAGCCACACGATAGAATACAAGCTGACTCTCGACTCAAACCCGGAATTCACGGCGGGCGTCCTCGTCGCGGCGGCAAGAGCCGTTTACAGGATGAAGAGCCGCGGCGAGACGGGATGCATAACTCTCTTCGACGTCGCGCCGCGCGACCTCTCTCCCCTCACGCCCGAGGAGCAGAGAGCGACAATGCTTTGAATCAGAGGAAAAACGATGGAAACAACGCTTGAAAAGAGAGACCTTCTCTGCGAAAACGTATCGGTATACGCGGGGCGTCTTTGCTTCGCGGGGCAGGACACGGTACTGCTCGCCGAAAAATACGGGACACCTCTCTACCTTATGGACGAGGACAGGATAAGGGAGCGGTGCCGCACGTACTCCGCCGCGCTGAGGGAAGCCTTCGGCGGCAGGGCGCACGCGGCGTACGCTTCGAAGGCGGCGTCCTTCAAAGAGATATACAGGATAACGGCTGACGAGGGAATGTTCGTCGACGTCGTTTCGTGCGGCGAGATATACACGGCGGACGCGGCGGGTTTCCCGCTCGAAAGAGCGCTCTTCCACTCCAACAACAAGACCGACCGCGACGTTGCGTACGCGATGGAGCGCGGAGTCGGATACTTCGTCGTCGACAACGAGGAGGAGCTTTTCGCGATCGACCGCGAGGCGGCGGCGAGGGGCGTCAGGCAGAAGGTTCTTCTCCGTCTGACTCCGGGGATCGATCCGCACACTTTCGCGGCGGTAACGACCGGAAAAGTCGATTCAAAATTCGGCTCGGCGATAGAAACGGGGCAGGCGGCGGAGATCACGAAGACCGCCCTCTCCCTTAAAGGGATCGAGCTCGTCGGTTATCACTGCCACATCGGCTCGCAGGTTTTCGATCCCGAGGTCTACCTCCGCGCCGCGGACGTCATGCTGACGTTCATCGCGCAGATGCGCGACGAGACGGGATTTGTCGCCGAGGTGCTCGACCTCGGCGGAGGCTTTGCGGTCAGGTATCTCGAGAGCGATCCCGAAGTCGATATCGCGGGCAATATACGGAAGATCGCGGAATTTATAAAAAAGGTCTGCGCCGACCTCGCTCTCCCCGTACCGGAGATCATTCTCGAGCCGGGAAGGAGCATTGTCGCGGACGCGGGGATGACCCTTTACACGGTCGGGACGGTCAAGACGATACCCGAATTCGTAAAGTACGTCTCCGTCGACGGCGGAATGACCGACAACGTAAGATATGCGATGTATAAGTCGCCCTACACCCTCTTCGCGGCGAACAAGATGGACGAGGAACACTCCGTTCCGTGCAGCGTCGTCGGAAGGTGCTGCGAGAGCGGAGATATCATCCAGGAGAAGGTGCCCCTTCCCGCCACGATCAAGCGCGGAGACGTCGTCGCGTGCCTTGCGACCGGCGCTTACAACTACTCGATGGCGTCGAACTACAACCGAGTTCCGCGCCCTCCGATAGTCATGCTCAAAGGCGGAGAGAGCAGGATCGCCGTCCGCCGCGAGACTCCGGAGGACGTCGCGTCCCTCGACGTATGATCCTCTTTTCGGATTATATTTAATAGGCAATTATAAAAAATTTCAAAAAAGTGTTGACAAATGCGCCCTTTTATAGTTATAATATATTTTGCCTATGCGTAAGGAGAACTTGTCTCCGCATTTAAATTCAGACTATTTTCACTTAAAATAAGGAGGTGCGATAATGCTCAGAACTTATCAGCCCAAAAAGCGTCAGAGAAGCAAGGTACACGGTTTCAGAAAGAGAATGGCTACGGCAGACGGCAGAAAAGTGCTTAAGAGACGCCGTGCAAAAGGCAGAGTAAGACTTACTCACTGAACGCTGTCCTGACTCGAACATCAAGCGCACCTGAGTCAAATCCGCGACCTACCTCCGATCCTTCAAAAGCGTCGGAGGTTTTATTCTACAAGAAGGCGGGGCAGCGCTTGCGACAAGAGGAGGGTCTCATGAGATTCATATCACTCACGGAAAACCACCTCTTCTCAAAGGCTTACGCGGGACGGCGCGCGGTTGCGAAGACCGTCGCCGTATACGTCCTGAAGGACCGTCACGAGAAGAGGCTCAGAAAAGCAAATCCGCAAAAAGAGAGCATAAACCGCTTGGGGATAGCCGCCTCAAAAAAGATCGGAGGCGCAGTGGAGAGAAACCGGGCTAAAAGGGTCATACGAGAAGCGTATAGGCTGACCGACAGAGAGCTCGGGATCAAACGCGGCTTTATTATCGTCATCGCCGCAAGGGAAAGATCCGCTGTTTGTAAAATGCAGGACGTAAAACGTGACTTGCAGTACGCGCTGTCAAAGCTCGATATGCTCGAATCATCCGGCGCCGCGGAAGAAAGCGGAGCCGAAGCTCGTAAAGAGGAGCGGGAAGATGAATAAGATACTCAGCTACCCGTTCGTGTTTCTGATAAGACTCTATCAGAAGTACGTATCTCCTCACACCGGAGGGAGTTGCCGTTTCACGCCGACTTGCTCCTCCTACGCCATAAAGGCTCTTCAAGAGTGGGGTCCCGTCGTCGGACTCGCCATGGCGTTCTGGAGGATACTCAGATGCAATCCGTTCTCAAAAGGCGGATACGACCCGGTCCCTCTCCGGAAAAAACACAGAAAGGCGCAGAACGCCGCGGGCGACGCGTCTTCCGAGGACACGGGCGGTGAAAACCCGCCTTAAGAGAAATAAACAAAAAGGAATAAAAGTATGTTTATTGAAGGTATTTTCGATATCTTAAGGGTCCCGATAGCTTTCATCCTGAAGATCTGTCACGATTTCTGCAACTGGCTCGGAATAGGCAACTACCTGTTCGCGTTGTTGTTCTTCGCCGTCATAATGCAGATCATTCTTTTGCCGTTCGCTATCAAACAGCAGAAGAATTCCATAAAGCAGGCGAAGTTCGCTCCGAAGGTTGCCGCGATAAGAAACAAGTATAAGGGCAGAAACGACAAAGCGACTCAGCAGAAGATCCAGGAAGAGACGATGGCCCTTTACAACAAGGAGAACTTCAACCCCATGGGCGGATGTCTCCCCTTGCTCATCCAGATGCCTATCCTTTTCGCACTCTTCAGAGTTATCACAATGCCCATGCGTTACCTCGCGGGCATTCACACCGAAGCGATCAACAAGATGATCGTTCTCAGCAACAAGCTCTGGAGCAGCGGCGTTTCGGGCATCGAACAGATAACGTCACAGGACGCTTACTCTCAGATCAAACTCGTATCAAACCTTCGCGCGATAGGCGAGGGAAGCGCGAACGCGATGGCGAAGGCGGCGGGAGTCACTGACTTCAGCTTCTCCAAGATCCCGAACTTCAAGATGTTCGGCGGCGCGATCGACCTTTCCGAAGCTCCGCAGACGGTAGTGGCGAGAGACGGCTTCTGGAACTGGATGCTCCTCATCCCGGTCATCACCGTTATCGCGCTCCTCTTCAGCCAGTGGCTGACGAAGAAGTTCACCTATCAGGATCCCATGCAGCAGAACGCTCAGAACGGCTGCGGCATGAAAGCTATGCTTTACGCAATGCCCCTGATGTCCGGCTACTTCGCATTCATCGTAGCCGCCGCTATCGGTATTTACTGGATCTTCAGAAACCTCCTGTCTCTCCTTCAGCAGATAATCCTCTCCAAAGCCATGCCGCTTCCGGTCTTCACCGAAGAGGACTACAAGGCCGCCGAAAAGGAGATGTATAAGACTCAGGTCAAGAAGAAGTCGGGAGAAAGAGATCCCAACCGTCCCAAAGTTCGTTCGCTCCACCATATCGACGACGAAGACGACGAAGAAGTCGCCGACGACGGAAGAGTCACGAGATATGACGAAGACGAGAGCGCAAAAGACGATGCGGACAGCACCGAGCCCGTCGAAACCGACGCGGGAGGCGATCCTTCCGGCGGTACGGATCCGCTTGCGGCTCCGCTGAAAGACGACAAAGGCAAAAAATTTGAGAAAAAGAAGAAAAAATGAGGATTTAACTTTAATATGAGCGAAGAAATTATTGTTACCGGTAAAACCGTCGAAGAGGCGATGGCGAACGCCGTCGCGCAGTACGGAAGCAAGAACGCTTCGTACGATATCGCGGAAATGCCGAAGAAAGGTTTTCTCGGTATCGGCTCGTCGCCCGCAAAGATCAGAGTCACGATCAACGACGAGGAAGACATCTCCCTCGACGACCTCGTAACTTCTATCAAGGACATGAGCGTCACGACCAACAAGGGCGGCTCGGGCGAGACGAAGAGACCCGAAAAGAAGGCTGAGAAAAAGCCCGAGAGAAAGCCGGAAAGAAAGCCCGAAAGAAAAACCGAAAAGAAGGAAGAGAAAGCTCCCGCGGCAGACAGCGCAAAGGAAACGAAGAGCGCGAAAGAACCCGCTCCCGTAAAAGAGCCCCGCGTCATCGTTGTGACCGAGGAAGAAAAGCAGTACGCGGTCGAATTCGCAAACAACCTTCTTAAGAACATGGAGATCGACGCCGTCGCGGCGATCGACGGAGTAGAGAGCGCGGGAGAAGGCGGCACCGTTTATCCGAAGCTCGTTATCTCCGGAGAGGGCGCGGGCATCCTGATCGGTCACCACGG
Source organism: uncultured Ruminococcus sp. (assembly GCA_902797495.1). Taxonomy (GTDB): domain Bacteria; phylum Bacillota; class Clostridia; order Oscillospirales; family CAG-272; genus RUG14199. Next base: position 5,961 of record CADBTH010000207.1, on the reverse strand, counting down.
CGAAACTCTCGACGCTATCCAGTACCTCGTCAACCTCTCGGCTCTGCGCCGCGGAGGAAACACGCAGAAGGAATTCGTCAAGATCGTAGTTGACATCGAAAACTACAGAGAAAAGAGAGAAGAAACTCTCCGCGCTCTCGCCCGCAGAACGGCGGCAAAAGCGCAGAAATACAGAAAGAACGTTCTTCTCGAGCCGATGAACCCTTACGAAAGAAGGATCATCCACTCCGAGCTCCAGGGATACGAAAACATCTCGACCCACTCCGTGGGATCGGACGAAAACCGCAAGATCGTCGTTACGTACGAGGGAGCCGACAAGGTCGAAAGACGTCCGAGACGCTCCGGCAACAGACGCCGCCCGTCCGGCACGTCCGAAGAATAAGGGAACCCAAAGTATCAGGGAACCACAAAAATACGAAACGGGGGCTTCTTCGGAAGCCCCGTTTTCAGGAGTATCTTATGTTTTCGGAATTTTACAGAGAATATCTCGGGCTTGCCGCGCCGTTCCCGGAAGAGTTCGGGTCGGACTCCGTTGCGGAAAGGCTTTATTTGCACCTCTCCGAACTGTCGGAGAAGGGAAAGCTGTTCAATCTCACGGCGATAACCGATCCTCACGAGGCGCTGCGCAAGCACGTCGTTGACTCCCTGTATGCGGCGGCCGCAGTCAAAGAGCTATGCGCCTCCGGATCCCTAATCGACGTTGGGAGCGGGGGAGGTTTCCCGGCCCTGCCGATAGCGATCGCTTGCCCGGAGATCAGCGTCACCGCGCTCGATTCGACGGCAAAAAAGTGCGAGTTCATATCTCAAACCGCCTCGCTTTGCGGAGTGACCGTGCAGACCGTGCCCGAAAGAGCAGAGGAGGCAGTCGCATCCCGCCGCGAGACGTTCGATATCGCGACCGCCCGCGCCGTAGCAAGACTGAATATTTTAGCGGAGCTATGCGCGCCGTTCGTAAAAGTCGGAGGATACTTTCTCGCTATGAAGGGCTCCGCCGCGGAAGAGGAGCGCATTGAGGCAGAAGGGGGAACAAGAAAGCTCGGACTCTCTTTCGAGCGCGCGTTTGGGTACGAAATAGAAGACGGAGGAGAAAGAAGCATCCTTATTTATAAAAAGGTCTCTCCGACTCCCGCCGCGTATCCTCGCAGGTACGCGCAGATCAAAAAGAGGCCGCTGTAAATAAATACGTCTTGGCCCTCTGTTTACTTTTTGCTCATTATATGATATACTGAACCTGCAATAAATTATCAGGAGGACAACATGAAAAGATCCGTTTCTTTAATTATAGCGGCGATCATGATCTTCGCGTCTTTTGCGGCGGCGATCACGTCGGCGGCGGTCGAAGGTCTTCCGACAGCGGAAGTCGAGGCGCCGTATTTTGACGAAAAACCCGTGATCGACGGGCGAGTCAGCGAAGATGAATGGGGCGAACCCACGGTCTGGGTAGACCAGGCGGACGTCGGAGAATCCATATATCTGTCGGACGATGGCGCGCCGGAGGCCAACGAGTTCAACACCTTCTTCTACAGAAATCCCGCGGCGACCTATGACGTTGACGTCCTCAACATGAGCTATATGGTCTGGCTGCGCTGGGACGAGGATTACTACTATGTAGCGGTAAAAGTGAACGATCCCGACGGTCACTCGCTGAAAAACGGCAAAGGCGAGACGTGGAACGGCGACGCTCTGCAGATGAGAGTCGACCCCGAAGGCTACAACGCAGTAAGCCCTCTCGGTCCCGAAATGTACGACGCGGAATACGACGGCAAACCCTGGAGCCGCGACGATATCGACGATTTCTGCTTCGGATTCGTCGAAGCGGCGGGCGGCTTCACCGAAGCGTGGAACAACGCGACGGGCACAGGCATCACGTCCTTCTCGGGCGGATCCTGCAAAGCCGCCGTAGTTCCTGCAGGAGCAAACTTCAACTACGACACTGCGACCGGAGTCACTACGTATGAGATCGCGATCCCGTGGGGATACATCGATAACTACTCTCACAATTACTCCGATTATTCATCGAGAAATCCGAACGGAGCGATCGGCAGAGAGTACGGAATGACCGCCGTCGTCTACAACGCGGACGGGAACACAGGAGAAGCAAAATTCAACGCAGGTCTTTCCTGGGGAAGCGGCATCATCAACGCACAGCAGGAAAAGTGCGTCCGTACCTGCGGCGGCTCCAACAAGGTCACGCTCACAGGAGATAAGGTAAGCGAAGACGGAACGTACACGGGCGACTATGTGATCGGCGAATACGTTCCTCCGGTCATATCGCCTCACTACCCGACGGCGATAGACGAGTCCGTTCATATAAAGCTCGACTACGAGCGAGAGGCGGACATGGACGTTCTCGGTTACCGTCAGAACGGCGAATGGGTCGAGGAACCCGGAAATCCCCGCAACCACGTTGCGCGCTGGGAATACGACGACGCGACCGACTCGGGATGGAACGAAAACAACTATCTGTCAACAGGCGGGGAACATGATCTGCCGCCAACATACCTCGCCGAAGACTGCAGCTACACGATGGAATACGACGTCAAAGTGATCAACGTGGAGAACTTTGAACCCGGTTACAACTCCGCGCTCTATCACTGGTTCGGCGGCTCGTCGACCGTAGACTACGAGTGCGGCTACGACTTTGATCTCGGCAAATTCGTGATCGTTGAGACCTCCTCGCGAAAGATCCTCGCAGAGGACACCTACCCGTTTACGCTGAACGAGTGGCACCACATCGTGTTCCAGTACTACAGAGATAACTGCGAGATGAGATTCTACTTCGATCCGCCTATGGAAAACGGCACGATAAGGGCCGACGCCGCCCCGATGTTCAGAATGAGCTACAGGTACTTCGACTGCCCCGGCAAGGACGAGTGCGGCGTCATCCTCAGAAGGATGAACTGTCAGATCCTACTCGACAACGTCGAGTACTATAATTTCGTCGACGGAATATCAAGATGCAATCACGATTTGTCGGACCATATCGTCACGCAGGAACCGACATGTACGACCGAAGGAAAGCGCGATGAATACTGTTGGTGGTGTCACAAGTATCTTGGTACAGAGGTCATCCCCGCGCTCGGACACGACTTCGAAGAAGAATTCACCGTTGACGTCGAGCCGACGGAAACGACGCCCGGTCAGAAGTCGAGACACTGCACGAGATGCGATGAAGTGACCGACGTGACGGCGCTTCCGCCCGTTCTGAAAGGCGACGCCGACGGAAGCGGCACCGTCAATATGAAGGACGTTCTGCTTCTCAGAAAGACCCTGGCAGGCGCGGCAGAATCGGAACCGTTCTACGACTATAACGCCGATCTCGACGGAGACGGGACGATCACAATGAAAGACGTCCTGATACTCAGAAAGATCCTGGCGGGAGCATAATAGAATAAGGTCATAATAAAACCGCCCCGAAAGCGACGCTTTCGGGGCGTTCATTTTCCAAAAGTTTTGAAGAGGTTTGGAGGGACTTTTTCAAAAGTCCCTCCATTAATAATTTCTATTTTCTTATCGTCTCGACCGAGATGCATTTTCCGGTGGAGGAGTCTATTTCGAAGACGGCGCCGTGGAGGTGTTCGTCTCCGGTCGCTTCTTCGAAGCGGCAGGGGGTGTGGACTGTGAACTTGTGGAGAATGCACTCTGTCTTTACGCCGAGGACTCCGTTCATCGAACCGCACATACCGATATCGGTTATATATCCCGTTCCCTTCGGAAGGACTCTGCCGTCCGCGGTCTGAACGTGCGTGTGGGTTCCGAAGACTGCGGAGACTCTGCCGTCGAGGTACCAGCCCATCGCGATCTTTTCGCTCGTCGTTTCGGCGTGGAAATCGAGGACGGAGACGTCGTATTTCCCCGCCTCGTTCTCGAGTATCTTATCCGCCCACTCGTAGGGGGATGCGACGGGCTCGAGCATGAACGCATTGCCGGAAAGGTTGAACACGAGGACCCTCACTCCGTTCACGTCGGCATAGGTGTAGCCGACCCCGGGCGCTTTCCCGGGAAAGTTTGCGGGTCTTACGAGCCTTCCGTCGTCGTCGAGCATCGAGTAGACCTGATTCTTCTGCCAGGTGTGATTGCCTCCGGTTATGATATCGACTCCCGCGTCGAAGAGGGAATCTGCGCTGTCGGGCGTCAGCCCGTTTCCCTTCGCGCTGTTCTCGCCGTTGGCGATCGTCAGATCTATCCCGTATTCCCGCTTTATTCCGGACAGAAATCCGGGTCGGGTCAGAAACTTCGTTCCACACTCGCCGACCACGTCGCCGAGCGCAAGTATTTTAAAAGCCATCTTTTTCTCCCCTTAAAATACGAAGGATCCGCCGTCGGCGGATCCTGCCTTTTATCAATACGTTACGGCTCTTTTTCTTCTGTTGTATTCCGACTTCGGATTGACGATCTCTCTCCAGTCGAGGTCGCCCTTGTCGAGCGCGCAGATGATGACTTCCGCCGTCGCGATGTTCGTCGCAACGGGGATGTTGTGAAGGTCGCACATTCTCAGCAGCTGATACTCGTTTTCGTTGAACGTGGGTATCGCGTCGGAAGAGCGGAAATAGAGAACTACGTCGATCTCGTTGTACTGTATCCTCGACGTGATCTGCTGAACGCCGCCCTGATTTCCCGCGAGAAGTCGCTCTATCTGGAGACCCGTTGCGTCGGAGACGTATTTGCCCGTAATATTCGTAGAACAAATGTTGTGCTTTGAAAGGATACCGCAGTAAGCTATGCAGAACTGGGTAAGAAGCTCCTTTTTGGAATCGTCCGCTATCATTGCTATTTCCATGTCCATCCTCCTTTTATGTCGTCAAATTATCTTTCGCCTTTTTACGCTGTTTATCCCGTCGAAGAGACGCACGGTCCTTCCGCACAGACGGTGGGCTATGTTGAGGAACGCTTCCGCGGCGTCCGAGCCCTCCGGCACCTTTACTCCGCGCTCGCAGCTGAGCATGAGCGTTCTGTCGTACGGGACGGCGCCAATGAGCGGCACGCGGGAAGAGTCGATAATATCGACGATGCCGCGTCTCTCGTTCCTCGCGGCCTCGATAAACTCGTAACCGCAGACGACGAGCCGGCACTCTCTGATCCCGTGGGCCTCAAACATCGCTGCCGTGCGTTCCGCGCCGCGCGACGACGACGACTGGTGAGACGCGACGATAAGAGCCGTAGCACCGCGGAAGGTGTCCGCGAGCAGAGCCGGGATCCCGTGAGCCGTGCCCGTGTCGAATATCGCGAAATCGTATTCCGCCGACGACACCGCGTCCGTCAGAGCCTTCGCAAGCTCCGCCTCCGATATGTCGTTCTCACCCGTTCCCCCGGGGACCACCCCTTCGGGAGAGGCGAGAAACGAGAGGCCTGCGGAGTTTTTCAGTATCGCCTTTTCGGGAGTCGCGCGTCCCTTGGCGACGTCCGCAACGTTGAACAGAGCCGCGTCTTCGATCCCCATATAGAGGTCGAGGCACGGGTTTTCAAAATCGAGATCGCAAAGCAAAACTTTTTTTCCGAGCGTGCAGAGAGCCCCCGCAACGCCCAGCGCGACGGTAGATTTGCCGACGCCGCCCTTCGACGACGCCACGATTATCTTACGAGTTGCCAAAACGACCTCCTTGCGAACTTATATGGATAGATATATGATATCATATTACCAAACATTTGTCAATATTTAAATGACTTTTTGTGCAAAATGACCGCAAACGGTATATTCCCCGTCAAACAAAATAACCCTCCGCCGGTGTTGATACCTTGCGGGGAGCTTTTGTGAAGTAAGTCTGTAAGCCGGGTTTTGTATGCTGACGCATGACTGCCATCTGTCTGGGACGTACGTTGCCGCACGCCTCGAGCCACCCGTGAGAATGCGCCGGGCCGGCGCGGGTCGCCCCTCTCACATACGGTGTTGCTTCGGATAGGGTTTACATTTGCACGGTGTTACCACAGTGCCGGTGAGCTCTTACCTCGCCTTTCCATCCT
>CADBTH010000206.1 GCA_902797495.1 uncultured Ruminococcus sp. | reverse complement strand
GAGGCCGCGTGGAACGCCGTCAAGGGATTTAAGAAGAACGGTATTACCGTCGCTCTTCCTACCTCGACCGTTCAGATGGAATTCATTTGTCATAAAAAAGCTCCCGCTATGCTTGCGCTCTGTGAATCGCTCGTCAAGAAGGCTGTATCTTACGGCTGCCCCGTTGAATTCAAAGCTGAAGACGCTTTCCGCGCGGAAACCGATTTTCTGATATCTATCGTAAACTGTGCCGTCTCTTCGGGAGCAGCATATATCACTCTCTGCGACAGTACCGGCACGGTCCTTCCTTCTGAGATAGCGTCTCTTATGGAAAAAGCAGATAAAGAATGCCGTATCACGGAAAACAACGTAACTCTCGGCTTTCAGGGAGACGACGGTATGTCGGTCGCGGTCGCAAATACTGTAACTGCCGTGACTTCCGGCGCATCTCTTATTAAAACCGTATGCACGGGTAAATCCGCGGCGTCTCTCGACTCCGCGGCAAACGTAATAGGAAAGAGGGGCGAAGCTCTTTACTCCGAATGCGGGATCAGTTATACCAAACTTGTCAGGACAGTATCGGAGATTAAAAGCATTTCCGAGACAAAGAAGAGCGAGCTCTCCCCGTTCGACAGCGGCGTCAGAGACCTTGCCGGCGACAACGTGACTATAACTTACGACGACAGTATTGACAAGGTAATTTCCATAGCTACTTCCCTCGGATACGATCTTTCCGACAACGACGCCGATAAGGTTTATGAAAACGTCCGCAGTCTCGCGGAAAAAAAACCGATCGGAAAACGCGAACTTGAAGCCGTGATCGCTTCTTCCGCGATGCAGATACCGGCAACATATTCGATAAAGAGTTACGTTATAAACAGCGGCAACGTCATAACCGCCACCGCTCATATCGAGCTTGATAAGAACGGAGAAACCATCAGCGGTATCAGCACGGGAGACGGTCCGATCGACGCGGCATTTTTGTCGATCGAACAGATCATGGGACGTCACTTCGAGCTTGATGACTTCCAGATCAGAGCTATCACGGAAGGACGCGAGGCCGTCGGCGAAGCGCTCGTTAAGATCAGATACAACGGTCGCCTTTATTCCGGTCGCGGAGTATCGACTGATATTATCGGAGCAAGTATCAGAGCGTACGTGATTGCCGTCAATAAGATATGTTACGAGGAGGATATGCAATGAAGTTTTCCTTCTCTACGAATTACTGGAACAGATACGATATAAACGATTTCTTCACTTTTGCCGCAAACTACAATTTCAGCGGCATAGAGATACACAGTGTCGACGAGATCGACGGTGTAAGTATCAATTATATTGATAAGAAGCAAAGGGACTCAAACATCAATATTTGCTGTATAAATCTTACGACCGATATCTCCGACGAAAGTCTTGTGAAAGAGGCTGTGGCAGAGCTTGAAAAATGCATAGACGTTTCAAAGAAACTCGATATTCCTTATATCAGATTAAAATGTAACGGGGACGTCGGAGACGAGAATAAAACTGCCGTGGCAAAGGCTTTTATCAAATCTGCTCTCGTTTCTGCAAAGAAAGCCGGAGTCGAGCTTCTCGTCGAATCTATGGGCATTTTTTCGGATACTTCCGCGCTCGCGTCATTTCTCGACGGTTTTGCGGACGACTCTCTCGGAGCTCTCTGGGATTTCTACTATCCGTATTCCGTGTGTAAGGAATCTCCGGACGAATCGATCAAGAACCTCGGCGCTTACGTCAGGCACGTCCATATCAAAGACTGTGACGAGGCGGGAAACCCCTGCCTTATCGGAGAAGGAGACCTTCCGGTCAAAGACCTTCTCGGCGCGCTCAGATCGATAAATTACGACAATTATATTTCACTCGAGTGGAATCCGGAATGGATAGGCGAGCTGTCCGACGTACATATCATTCTTCCGCAGTTCACGGCGTATATGTCCTCCTACGATGGAACACCGTGGAAAAAGTCCTCGCACTACAAGAATAACGCGGGTACCGGAAGCTACGTATGGAAGAAGGACGTCCTGATCGACAAAACTTTTTCCGACGTTCTCGATACGATGGCGGATCATTTTCCCGATCAGCTCGCGTTCAAGTACACTACTCTTGACTATACGCGCACATATTCCGAATTCCGCGACGACGTCGACGAATTCGCAAGAGTTCTCGTATCTCTCGGTGTGAAAGCCGGTAGTCACGTCGCGATATGGGCTTCCAACGTTCCTCAGTGGTATATCACGTTCTGGGCGACCGTAAAACTCGGAGCAGTTCTTGTTACCGTCAACACCGCTTACAAGATACACGAAGCCGAGTATCTTTTCAGACAGTCCGACACCCACACTCTCGTTATGGAAAAAGGATCGAGAGATTCTCACTACGATGAGATCATGAGAGAACTCTGCCCCGAGCTCGATTCCAAACGTCACGAAGAGCCTCTTCATGCAAAAAGACTTCCCTTCCTCAGGAACATTATTACGGTCGGCTATGAACAAAAAGGATGTCTCACCTGGGAAGACTCATTAGAACGTTCTTCAATGGTATCCAAAGAGAAGGTATACAGAATGGCGTCTCAGGTCAAGCCCGGCGACGTCTGCAATATGCAGTACACCTCCGGTACGACCGGTTTCCCCAAGGGCGTTATGCTCACTCACTACAATATTGTCAACAACGGAAAATGTATCGGTGACAGAATGGATCTGTCAACTGCGGACAGAATGATGATCCAGGTACCGATGTTCCACTGTTTCGGAATGGTACTCGCAATGACTGCGTCCATGACTCATGGCGCGACTCTTCATCCGCTTCCCTACTTTTCCGCAAAATCCGCGCTTTCCTGCATTAACAACGAACACGTTACGGCGTTCCACGGAGTACCGACGATGTTCATCTCGATGCTCGAACACCCCGATTTCGAAAAGACGGATTTCTCCTACATGAGAACGGGTATTATGGCGGGCTCACCCTGCCCGATCGCCATCATGAAAGAAGTCATTGAAAAAATGAACATGACGGAGATCACGATAGTCTACGGTCAGACAGAGGCGTCCCCCGGATGCACGATGAGTTCCGTCGACGATCCGATCGAAGTCCGAGTTTCTACAGTTGGGCGCGCTATGCCCGAGATCGAATGTAAGATAGTCGATCCCGAAACGGGTGAAGACCTCCCCGTAAACGTCACGGGCGAATTCGTTGCGCGCGGATATAACATAATGAAAGGGTATTACAAGATGCCGAAAGCCACGTCGACCGCGATCGACGCGGACGGCTGGCTCCACACAGGCGACCTTGCATGCAAAACTCCCGAGGGCAACTACCGAATTACCGGAAGGCTCAAGGACATGATCATCCGCGGCGGTGAGAATATTTACCCCAAGGAGATCGAAGAGTTCATCTACACTCACCCGAAAGTGAGCGACGTACAGGTCATAGGCGTTCCCGACGAACAGTACGGCGAAGAGATTATGGCTTGCATCATTCTCAAAGAGGGCGAGGAGATGACGGAATCAGAGATAAAAGAGTATATTCTCGCACATATGGCAAAGCACAAAGTGCCGAGGTACATTCAATTTGTCGACTCGTTCCCGATGAACGTAGCAGGCAAAATACTTAAATACAAGATGCGTGAAGACGCGATAAAGCTGCTCGGTCTCGAAAAGGCGAACAGCACCGAAACGGCATAAGCCGGGAAAAGGATTAATATATGGATACAAATAAAACGTCAACTCAAAACCAGCTCGCAGAGGTTGCCGCAAGAATAAAAGAAATGCGAGAAATACTGGGGATGAGCGTCGAAGAAACTGCGGCGAGGACCGACGTCAGCGTAGAGCTTTACGATGAATATGAAGCGGGAAGGACCGATCTTCCCTTCACGTTTATATACAAATGCGCGAACGCTTTCGGTATCGATCTTACCGATCTTCTTGAAGGCGACAGTGCAAAACTGACTTCCTACACCGTAACAAGACGCGGGAAAGGGCAGCTGACGGCTCACGAAGACGGTATCGAGATCAGCAATCTCGCGCCACTCTTCAGAAAAAAGATTGCGGAGCCCTACTGGGTCAAATACGAATACTCCGAAGAGCTCCAGTCAAAGCCGATACATACGACGACTCATAAGGGTCAGGAATTCGACCTCGTTATCAGCGGAAAGCTGAAAGTCCAGGTCGGAGAACATATTACTGTCCTCAGCGAAGGAGACAGTATCTACTACGACTCTTCGACCCCTCACGGTATGATAGCGGTCGACGGCGAAGACTGCGTTTTCTGCGCGGTAGTTCTTCCCGGAGAGCCTGTAGAAACCAATGAAGAAGAAGTGCGCAGGACTCTCGTCACTGCGAGATCCTCTGAAGATCTTCTCATCAAAGAGTTCATCGAATGTGAAGAGGACGATAAAGGACTCCCCACTTCATTCAACTTCAAGAACAGCGACAGATACAATTTCGCTTTCGACACGGTAGACGCTATCGCCAACAAATACCCCGATAAGCTCGCGATGATCCATATTTCGAACGATCTTACCGAACGCAGATTCACGTTTAGGGATATTAAGAGAGCATCAAATCAGTGCGCAAACTATTTCAAATCTCTCGGTATCAAGCGCGGCGACAAAGTAATGCTCATACTGAAGAGACACTATCAGTTCTGGTTCTCCATTGTCGCGCTTCACAAGCTGGGCGCCGTCGCGATCCCAGCGACGAATCAGCTTCTCACTCACGACCTCGAATACAGATTCGAGACCGCAGGTGTTTCCGCGATCGTATGCACCGCGGACGGTAATACTTCAGACTACGTAGATGAAGCGCAGAAAACCTCCTCAACTCTGAAAACCAAGATTCTTGTAGGCGGAACGAAAGAGGGCTGGCACGATTTCAACGAAGAGTATCCGCTTTACAGCGCGCACTTCTACAGAACGGAAGATTCGCCCTGCGGAAACGACTCAATGGTCATGTTCTTCACTTCCGGTACTTCCGGTTATCCGAAGATCGCGGACCACAGCTATAAATACGCGCTCGGTCACTATGCGACTGCAAAATACTGGCATTACGTTCAGAGAGACGGACTTCACTTCACGATCTCCGAGACGGGCTGGGGAAAAGCTCTCTGGGGAAAGCTATACGGTCAATGGATGTGCGAAGGCGCCGTATTCGTCTACGATTTCGACAGATTCCACGCAAACGAGATCCTTCCGATGTTCAAGAAATACAACATCACAACGTTCTGCGCGCCGCCGACTATGTACCGCATGCTTATAAAGGACGACCTTTCGAAGTACGATCTCTCTTCTATCAAGCACGCGACTACGGCGGGAGAAGCGCTTAACCCCGAGGTATTCTATCAGTTTGAAAAGGCGACGGGACTTGCTATCAGAGAGGGATTCGGACAGACTGAAACGACCCTTACGATCGCAAACTTACTCGGTGCGAAGCAGAAGGTCGGATCGATGGGCAAACCGGTCTTGTCATATCAGCTTGAGATACTCGATCACGACGGAAAGCCTTGCGGCATCGGCGAAACCGGCGAGATCTGTATAAAAGCCGATCCCGATAATCCTCCCTGCGGACTGTTCAAAGGTTACTATAACAATCCGGAAAGAACGCGCGAAGTATGGCACGACGGTTATTATCACACGGGAGACGAAGCGTGGCGCGATGAAGACGGATACTACTGGTACATCGGCAGAGCCGACGATGTCATCAAGTCTTCCGGTTACCGTATCGGTCCGTTTGAGATCGAAAACGTCATCATGGAACTTCCCTACGTTCTCGAATGCGGTGTATCCGCAGCTCCCGATGAGATAAGAGGTCAGGTCGTCAAAGCGAGCATCGTTCTTACGAAGGGCACGGAGCCGACGGAAGAACTGAAGAAAGAGATCCAGAATTACGTCAAGACTCATACGGCGCCTTATAAATATCCGAGGATCGTCGTTTTCAAGGACGAGCTGCCTAAGACGATCAGCGGAAAGATCATAAGGAATCAACTTTAACTCTCTGAATAACGAACAATTCCCTGCGAATGAAAGGAATCGATATGCAGCAAATTACAGAACTGGACTATAAGATACGCGAAATGGCGGGACGAATCCGCGCGCTTCGTGAGATCGAGGGATTCACACCCGTCGAGATGGCTAAAAAGACGGACGTATCTGTCGAAGAGTACATAGCTTGCGAGGAAGGAAGATCAGACCTGAACTTTGCTTTCATATACCGCTGTGCGCTCGCTTTCAACGTCGACGTGACTGACATCATCGAAGGTACGAGCCCGAGGCTTGCGTCTTACACCGTTACAAGAAACGGCGGCGGTCAAAGAATTGAAAAAGCTCACGGTATGACTTATTTCAACCTGGCTTCCTCATTCAGAAACAGGATCGCTGAGCCTCTTCAAGTACACGCAGATTATAAAGAGGGAGCGGTGATCGAGCTCACGACACACAAGGGTCAGGAATGCGATATAGTCATCAGCGGCGCACTTAAGGTCCAGGTAGGCGAACACAGCGAAGTGCTCCATGCCGGAGACAGCATCTATTACGATTCGTCAACTCCTCACGGAATGATCGCCGTAGAGGGTGCTGATTGCGAATTCTACGCAATAGTTCTGAATCCGACGGGAGAACCGATCCCCGAGCTTCAGCCCACTGAAGTCGTAACTTCCAACGAAGCTGCATCCAGAGATTCCGGAGAGAACGAGAGAATTTACAGAAACTTCATCGACGTTGAGCTGAACGAAAAAGGCACTCCGACGTCGATCAAATTCAAAAACACCGATAAATTCAATTTCGCGTTCGATATATGCGACTCGCTCGCGGACAAACATCCCGAGAAGCTCGCGATGCTTCACATATCAAACGAAAAGACGGAAAGAAGATTTACCTTTAAAGATATAAAGAAGGCTTCCAATCAGTGTGCGAACTATTTTAAAGCGCTGGGTATTCGCAAGGGCGACAAGGTAATGCTCGTCCTTAAGCGCCACTATCAGTTCTGGTTTGCGATGATGGGACTTAATAAGCTCGGAGCTGTCGCGATACCCGCGACGAGTCAGCTTCAGGCGCACGATTTTGAATACAGATTCAACAAAGCGAGTGTAAAAGCGATCATCTGCACGTCCGACGGCGACACTGCGGAGCAGGTAGATATCGCAGCCCGCACGTCTCCGGATCTTGAGATAAAGCTAATAGTCAACGGAAGCCGCGACGGATGGCGCGATTTCAACGAAGAGTATCCTCTTTACAGCACGCATTACAAAAGAACGGATGATTCCCCCTGCGGCGACGACACCCTTCTTATGTTCTTCACTTCCGGAACTTCCGGATATCCGAAGATCGCGTCTCACAACCACAAGTACCCGCTCGGTCATTTCCATACGGCGAAATACTGGCACTGCACGGATCCTGACGGACTCCACTTCACGATATCCGACACCGGCTGGGCAAAATCGATGTGGGGCAAGCTCTACGGGCAGTGGCTTGCCGAATCGGCGGTCTTTGTATACGACTTCGACAGATTCCACGCCTCCGACATTCTCCCGATGTTCGCTAAATATCAGATCACGACTTTCTGCGCTCCTCCCACGATGCTCAGAATGTTGATCAAGGAAGATATATCCAAGTACGACTTCTCATCCGTAAAACATATGACGACCGCAGGCGAAGCCCTCAATCCCGAGGTATACAAGCAGTTTGAAAAGATTACCGGTCTTCAGATTCTCGAAGGTTTCGGTCAGTCCGAAAGCACGATGATAATCGGCAATATGCGAGGCGCTCCTCATAAGATCGGATCCATGGGAAAGCCCGCGCCGATATACAAAGTATCTCTCCTTGATTCCGAAGGAAACGTAGTTCCGGACGGCGACGTCGGAGAGATCTGTATCGATATTTCAGGCGGAAATCCCTGTGGACTCTTCACTGAATATTACAGAGACGAAGAAAAGACTGCTGAAGTCCGCCACGACGGATTCTACCACACAGGCGACCTCGCATGGCGCGACGAGGACGGTTTCTTCTTCTACGTAGGCAGAGCCGACGACGTGATCAAGTCGTCAGGTTACCGTATCGGTCCATTTGAGATCGAAAGCGTTATCATGGAGCTTCCCTACGTACTTGAATGCGGCGTTTCAGCCGCTCCCGACGAGATACGCGGTCAGGTTGTAAAGGCGAGTATCGTCCTTACAAAAGGCACGGAGCCTACGGAAGAACTGAAGAAAGAGATCCAGAATTACGTCAAGAGCCACACCGCT
>CADBTH010000205.1 GCA_902797495.1 uncultured Ruminococcus sp. | reverse complement strand
GCGATGAATTCGATCGCCTGTTCGAGACTGAATATCTTCGGAGGAACGAGTCTGAGCGCTTCGTCTGCTCCGGAGGAGCGGATAGCGGTCAGATGCTTCTTTTTGCACACGTTGAGAGCAATGTCCCCGATCTTCGGGTTTTCGCCGACGATCATGCCCTCGTATACTTCTGTCTGTACGCCGATGAACATAACGCCTCTGTCCTGCGCGTTGAAAAGGCCGTAGCTTGTCGCCTCGCCTGCCTCTGACGCGACGAGAGAGCCTGTATAGCGGAGGGTAATGTCGCCCTTGAACGGCTGATACCCGTCAAACACGGAGTTGATGATCCCCTCGCCGCGCGTGTCGGTCAGAAATTCGCTTCTGTAACCGAAGAGGCATCTTGCGGGGATCGAGTATTCGATCTTCATGCGCGAGCCGGAGGGCGTCATTTCGAGAAGATCGCCCTTTCTCGCGGAGAGCTTCTGGATGACTGTGCCCTGATATTCCTCGGGAACGTCGATGTAGACGCGCTCCATGGGTTCGCATTTAACGCCGTCGATCGTCTTGTAGAGGACGTGAGGGGTCGAGCAGCATAGCTCGTAGCCCTCGCGGCGCATCGTCTCGATGAGTATCGAGAGGTGCATTTCGCCGCGTCCGGAGACCTTGAAGCAGTCCGTCGTCTCGCCGTCCTGAACGCGAAGAGACACGTCGCGGAGAGTCTCCTTGTAAAGGCGCTCCCTTATCTGACGGGAGGTGACGAACTTTCCGTCGCGCCCCGCAAGAGGCGAATCGTTGACGGAGAACGTCATTTCCATCGTGGGCTCGCTGACCTTGACGAACTCGAGCGCCTCGGGTACGTCGGGGGCGGTTATCGTGTCGCCTATCGTGATGTCGGCGGCTCCGGAGAAGCATACGATGTCGCCGACGGTCGCCGACTCGACGTTGTTTCTTCCGAGTCCGTTGAACTGATAGAGCGATACGATCTTCGTCTTCTTTATGACGTCCGGGTTGTGATAGTTGACTATCGCCGCTTCCATGCCGACGCGAATTGTTCCGCGCTCGATCCTGCCGATACCTATTCTGCCGACGTAGTCGTTGTAGTCGATCGAGGATACAAGAAGCTGGAGAGGCTCTTCCGGCTCGCCCTCGGGGCAGGGAATGTATTCAAGGATAGTGTCGAAAAGAGGCTTGAGGTTTTCGCCCGGATCGTCCGGGGAGACTGAAGCCGTGCCCGCTCTGCCGGAGCAGAAGAGCATGGGCGAGTCGAGCTGATCGTCAGTCGCGTCAAGCTCTATGAGAAGCTCGAGCACCTCGTCGATGACCTCGTGGATCCTCGCGTCGGGGCGGTCGATCTTGTTTACGACGACGATGACGCGGTGACCCATCTCCATCGCCTTGCCGAGAACGAATCTCGTCTGAGGCATGGGTCCTTCCGCGGCGTCAACGAGAAGGATAACGCCGTTGACCATCTTCAGTATTCTCTCAACTTCGCCGCCGAAGTCCGCGTGTCCGGGCGTGTCGACAATGTTGATCTTTACTCCGTTGTATTCGACCGAGGTGTTCTTCGCGAGGATCGTGATACCGCGCTCGCGCTCGAGGTCGCCCGAGTCCATGACTCTCTCGGTGATCGCCTGATTTTCGTGATATTCGCCGCACTGCTTCAGCATTTCGTCGACGAGGGTCGTCTTGCCGTGGTCGACGTGCGCGATGATTGCTACGTTTCTTAAATCTGTTCTGACCAAAACCGCATCTCCCGTATTTTACTCATAGTTTCAATAACTCAATAAGTATACCACATTATTTTAAAAAAATAAATAGACGGGACGAAAAAAATATAGGATTGGAAATATAAGTAACGATTTTTGCGCAAAAAACGCATATTGGATGAATATTGTGTAAATAAATGATATTATTTCTTGACCGTGGCTATTTTCGCTTTTATAATATTTGTACAAATACTTTTATCCAGAGGCGAAAATGAAAAACCTATTCTACAAAATTTCATCAATTCTGTTGGCTGTTCTCTTCGTACTGCCGATTGTACCGGCATCGTCCCTTGCGGCGGCGGAGAACAGCGTGTTTTTCATAAAACCGGAAGACAACGCGGG
>CADBTH010000204.1 GCA_902797495.1 uncultured Ruminococcus sp. | reverse complement strand
TGCGCCTCGCACGTCAAATACAGTAATGGCGGTTGTTCCGGACTCGAACCGGATCTCCTTTTACTCTACTCAGCTTACAACTTTTCAAACCGTATCTTTTCATCTTGTATTCAGTTATGTTCATTATATCACGTTTATTGCGAAAATTCAATAATAAAATAATAATTAGATAAAATACGGCGGCCGGAATTTACAAATGCCGAAAACGAGCTCGTTTTCGGCATTTGTAGTTTTATTCTTTATATCGGTCGTTCAAGTCCGCTCACTCAACTCCAGCGATGATCCGGCGGAGAAGGAGAACGTCCTTCATATTGACCGAGCCGTCTCCGTTGACGTCCGCGCGCTTTGCGGTCGCGTCGTCCGGAGTCACTTCTCCTGCGAGTATGCGCCTCAGGAGAAGAACGTCCTTCATGTTGACGGCCCCGTCGCCGTTGACGTCTCCGCGGAGCGCTCCGGTTACAGTGACCTTGAGGATCAGACCGCTCGAAGCATAATCGTAATCCGATTCATACATATTCTCTCTTAAGAAATTTCTTACCTCGTTCGAGATATTTATGTAGACCTCATACTCTCCGGGTTCAGTCGTGATGAAGCTTCTTGCCGCATAAGTATCGGATCCCTTGTAGAGTATCGTGTAGTTCATAACGTCTGACACAGGATAATACTGTATGTCAAACTCCATGTCTCCGACAAGAGGCGTCTTCCATACGTATGTATCCGGATGATCGGCGTCCAGAGACTTATAGTAATAAGCGTTCCCCTTTGGCAGCATTTCCCACGATGCCGATATATCGAGCTTTTCGCCGACTGACATCGTATAGCTCAGGCTCGTACCGGAAGCCCACGCGCCGGTGTCCTTCGTTCCCGAGTCGGTCTTTCCGTTCAGCGTGACGCTGTAGTTCAGGATCGGTTTTGCCGCGCAGTACTGCTTATGACTCCATCTCGTATCCTTTTTTACCGTGACGTAGTACGCTACCGTCGCAGTGTGACCCCACTTATCGGTCTCCGTACGCCTTATAAGGTACGTTCCGAGAGGCGTATAGTCCTTAGTCGTCTTGAACGTGTTGTAGTCCATGGCGACCTTGTTCTGGTCGCCCCAGACTCCGTCGCCGTTGACGTCCTGGTTCGGGAAATCCCACGTCGTGACAGGGTCGTCGGGTCTTGTGTTCTTCCAGTAGAACGGGAGGTTGACGCTCTCGCCCTCGGTGATCGTGAACTTCGTCTTCGTTTTATCTTTATTGATCTCGAACGGGTTCATTACGTTGACCGTGACGACTGCACTGTCCGCATACGGATGCAGGTACGTGTCGGTACTGTAGTGGAATCTGTACTGGTAAGTTCCGCTCATGTCCGTATATACGGGATACACCACGTTATGCGTTTTTTTGAACTGATCGCGGTAGTACCACGATCCGGTCGTTCCGATCCTTCGATCGACCGAGATCGTTCCGTTGGATATCCACTCGCCGTCCTTGTACTCCATCCCCTGGAAGTCTCCGCCGATCTCGGCTATGATATTGACCTTTTCGCCTACGTAACAGTCTATCGTGTACGCCGACGCGGGGCGCACGAAATACGGATCCCAGCTCGACATGTCGCCGTTCGGCCAGCCTACGTCGACGTAGACGACGACGGCTTCATATCCCATTTTGAACGTATACTCGTAAGTCTTCTTTGCGCTCTTCGTATCGTTCGTGACCGACTTGAGCTCGAGCGACGAGCCGTCGCGCTCGAAGGTGACTCCGCGGACGAACTCTTTAGAGGCCGTCGTGAACTTTATCGTGACCTCGTCTCCGGGAACTACGCTGTTTACCTTCCACGACGAGCCGTTGACGTATACGATCTGAGGGTTGAGACGCGACAGGTAGCTGTCCGGATGGATCTTCGCCTCGACCGTGTTCGAGCCGTAAGCGGACCTCATTGCGCTGCGGGTGAGCTTGTAGAAGGTGAACTCCATGTAGTACGTCTTCGTCGACTCGTCGCGCGTGAAGGTCGAATTTATCATACTGATACTGTTCTGCGTCGATCCGTATCCGTCGCAGAAGGCGTTGCCCGAGATCCCGAGAAGCGCGCCGCCGTCGTCGAAGCAGGCGCATGAGTTGTCGATCGTGATCCATCCGCCGTCCGCGTTTCGCGTGTCGTTCGTATAGTGGAACTTGTTCTGGAACGCGCCGAGCTTAGCTATCGCGCGGGCAGCGTTCTGTTTGCCGTTGTACCAGCCCTTCAGGCCTTCAATATCTCCTATCCTCTGATTCGTATAAACGAAGTAGTTGCCGGTCCCTCCGCCGTCCGCGATCCTGAACCGGATATCGGCGGTGTTCGGCATAAGTCCGCGTGAGAGGACCTTTCCCGATTCATCCTTTACGACTTCGTTGAATCTGACTTTGAGTTTATAGTATTTTCCCTCGTTCGGGTTGTTCGGCGCATTTTTCGATTTCACCGCGGCGATATTTATAGTCCTGTTCGCCTTCGTCGAGCCGACGTTCTGAGAAAGATAACAATAGGTCTCGTCGGTACGGTAGCGTCCCTGCGGGTCGGGATGGGTCATATCCCATGAGTCCGCCGTTATGACGTAAGGCATAAACGACAGATTCGCGGACTTGGGAACCACAAACTTATACGGATCGTTCCCGTTCCTCGACCACGGCTCGTTGACGACCCAGGTCTTCTTGTACGAATCTCCGTCGTCGGCGTACGTAAGAAGGAACATCGCGCGGAGCTGATGGTCAGCGCCGTCTCCCACGACCTGATAGAACGGGGTCGTTTCGTAGTTGCCTCCGCCGCCCGGACGAATCCTCTGAGTCTCTATCTGTATCGTCGAGTAGTTCTTCTTTTTCTCGTCCGGTCTCACCGCCTGAGACATCGTCAGCTCTTTGTAGGTCTGCGCTCCGAACGTGTCGTTGTAGCCGAAATCGATATTGACTCTCTGTGAATAGAGCTTGCACTCGGGAAGGATTATAAAGAGTTGATACTTTCCCGCTTTGACGCGGTCGAAGCGGAGAATGTCCGCTCTCGTATAGTAATCGCCGTCAATCGAATGAGCGACCCTTGTGAGTCCCTCGTTCACGATACAACTCTTCATATTGCCCCAAAGGTCGAGCTTATAGAGCGGTGTGAAATAGTAGTTGGTATTCGTCGACGGCAAATTGCTGTCGCTGTCGTAGGGGATGAGATATGCTCCGAAATAGTTGGAGTTCGCCTTCATGTACGCCGTTCTGAGCTGCTGACGCTCCGCGGCGGTCGTACCGTCCCACCATCCGGCGTTCTTGTCGGTCTCGTAGGACCAGAGATCCCATTTTCCCTGCGACCAGTACATATTCCAGCTGTCTGTGAGAGAATGAACGAATCCGACGCTGTTCTTCGGAAGCGATATGACAAGGTCGTATTGACCGTAAGCGAGATCGGACGGCTTTATCGTCGACTTCGTCATCTTCAGCGTCGTTGAAGCGGTGTAGACATCCTTGTTCGACGTCGACTTGAACGTTACCGCTGAGGTGGGCGTCCAGGGGATATAGTACGCGTCGCCTATCTGGATCTTCGTCAGCTTGCTGCTTCCCTTCGTATAGCTTACGTACCAGCCCGAAAGGTTGCGCTCCGCTCGGTCGCCGTTCAGTAATCTGATGACGTTGCCGGTCGCTGCGCCGTCGGAATCTGTTGATCCGAGGCGCTTCCACTGCTTCTTGTCGCGGCTGTAGTATACGCTGGCGCCCTCGACCGGGTCGCCGGACGTCGTCTCGGTGACGTAGACTGTGAGGTTCATTTTCTGACTCGTAAAGAGGACCGACACGTTTCCGCTAATTTTATGGCAGCTGCAGTCGGTACAATCATAATCGCACGAGCACTCGTTCGGGCATGAGCCGCAGCAGGGACACTCATAGTATCCGAACTGCGTCTCGAGCGCGTTGAAGCAAAATCCGCATGAGCCGCATCTGTTATCCTCGCACTCATGGTACTCCATATGTTCCGAAAGGTCGTCGCCTCCCGCGCCGCAGGTTTCGCAAGTATCGAAGTAATAGACGTTCGGGCAGAGTCCGCAGACGTCGCATCTTTCGGCGTCGCAGCAGTCCTCGCACCACTCGCCGCAGTCCTCGCAGAGCGGGGACTCGTGGTAGCACTGTCCGCAGTTATCGCAGAAGTGAAAATCAAACTCGGGGTCCTCGCGGCACATCTCTCCGGTACACCCGTCATCTGCCGAGTTGTCCGAGCAGCAGTCGGGACAGAGGTTACAAAATTCGCAAAGCTCGTCGTCAACAGCGCAAGCCTCGCACTGCTCGCAGAACGACTCCTCATAGCAGAGCTTGCAATGCTCGTCGCCGTGTTCGGGACACAGGTTCTCGTTCGATATCGCACCGAACTCGTCGTACATACAGGCTCCGCACGAAGGACAGTGACCTCCTCCGTTCGCAAACTGCTCCTCCTGGCAGTCGATGCAAAGCCCGCACCCGTCGCAGACGGAAGCGTCGCAGGCAAGGCAGAGACTGCAGTGCATTCCCGCGTCTCCTATGGCGCATTCGATACACATTCCGCACGAAGTGCAGTATTCGTCCTGCCTCGGATGGAACTGCCCTTCACAGACGGAACAGACGTAGTCGCAGCAGTTGAGACACTTGCGGCACTCCGCGCAAAAGTCCTCGTTCAAAAAACACGCGCCGCACTCGTCGCAGTGAGTCTTCTCGTAGCACTCACCCGTTGCGTGGACTCCGCCGCATCCCTGACAGCAGTTTTTTTCATCGAGGTATCCGTCGCACCAGAAGCAAGTCTGACCGTCGCCCCACTCGGCGGCGTCCACAGGAGTTTCGTGTGAGGCAGGCTCGCTGAAGCTCTCCGCTTCGGGAAGGACGTCCGTTTCCTCTTCCGCGGTATCAGCTTCGTTCGCGGCGATCTCTTCGGCGGTCTTCTTCGCTTCTTCAGCCTTCTCCGCCTTGTGCTCTTTTCTCTCTTCGAGCCGTTCGAGGTATTCCTCAAACATTTCGTCCGTGATTTCAGGTCTCTCGTCTTCCGCCTTTTCTTCAAAGACCGTCTGCTCCGGACAGACGTCAAGCTCTTCCGTCTCAACGACGGTCTCAACGTCATCCTCCGCCAAAGCGGCGAACGGATATGCCCCGACCGTACCGAATATCATTATCAGCACGATCAGTGTCGAAAGCGCCCGTTTCGTTAAATTTTTCATACTCATCTCTTTTCTCCTTGAGGTGATTTGTTCTGTAATAATTATATATTAATCCGTTTATAAAATCAATAAATGTAAATTGTTCTTCTGATTTTCGTAAGATTGGCCATTTTTTACCGACTTTTTTAAGCAAAATGCAAAAACGGCCGCTTACGCGACCGTTTTGTTTTTTATTTACCGAGGCTGAAAACGAGCTTCACGGGATTGTGATCGGAATAGGCGAACTCCGTGTCGATGACTTCGACCGACTTGACCGTGACGTTTTCAGACACGAGGAACCCGTCTATCGTCAGCACGTACTGCCCTTCGTGATAAGGCCCGTCGGCGTTGCGGCACGTCGGAACGGGACTCTTCTCGTCGAGAGGCGCTTTGAGCGATATGTAAGGATACGCTTCCAAAAACCCGTCAGGTATCGGCTGTGCCCAGGTATATTCCTTATCCGACTTTCCGAAATAAACGGACGAGTCCCCGAGAATGTCCTTGTTGAAGTCTCCGCCTGCGATACAGTAGTTGCCGCGGCTGTATTCCTCTGTCATATCGGAGAGCATCAGCTTCAGCTGCTCGTTCGCGATCTTTCCGTCGGACGTGTACGCGGACAGATGGAAGTTGTAAAGAACGAACTCTTTTCCGTCCTCCGTTTTGATCCTGTTCTTGGAGTAGCATCTGTCGAGGTCAAGGAATTTCATGAGCCCCGTCTCGATAGGCAGTTCGCGCCTTTCCGCCGACGCGATATCGAACGAAGAGAATGTCAGAAGACCCGATTCGGACGCGCCGTGAGGCTTCGTTATCGGATACATCAGGAAGGGAGAATCGTAGTTCTGAGCGAACGTGTAACTCATATTTCCGAGCTCCTGCGTGAAGTATTCTCTCTCGTCCACGTGATAAGTCCTCGTGGAATCCGTATCGACCTCCTGGATCAGATACAAGTCCGCCTTCTGCTTTTTGAGGAACGATGCGATATTCTTGAGGTTCTTGTCGAGCCTCTCCTCGGACCATGCCCACGATTCCGTTCCGCCGTCCATGAAGAATCCGTAGTCCGGCTCGTACGCGCCGAATCCGACGTTATACGATACTATCGTATACTCGCCGTCCGAGGCGGCATCAAGCTTTCCCTTGCCCTCTGGAGTAAGAACGGTATCGCCGATGCGATGATATGAAATAAAGACGTATGCGAGGTATGACGCTGCGA
The DNA here is from genome assembly GCA_902797495.1 of uncultured Ruminococcus sp. GTDB lineage: Bacteria > Bacillota > Clostridia > Oscillospirales > CAG-272 > RUG14199. The sequence continues at coordinate 2,419 of CADBTH010000204.1, read as the reverse complement.
GGAGTATGACGATCAGAAGGATCACTCCGATCGCTTTTAGCGCTCTTTTCATATTTATCCTCCGATATCAACAGATTTGGTCGCTATTATGTCAACGCCTGTTCCGGCGGCGTTTTTGATTATCACGTCTCCTATCGTGACCGGAGCCTTTATCTTTGTTTTCCGTATCTCCGACATTACGTCGAAGATCTTCTCCTTCGGTATATCCTGCGCGGTCTTGACGGACGCGCGCGCACTCTCTCCGCCCTCTACGACGACGGTCGAGGTCACCGTTCTCGTCGGGTGAGTCACTTCCTTTTCGCCGTACGCCGCGCCTCGCGGGCAGGTGTTGCCCTCTACGGTAACTCTGTCCCCGTCTACCGTGACGGTGAGAGGACATCCGAGAGGACACTGTATACAAGTCAATTCTCTGATCTCCATCACTGATCCTCCACAGCTACAGTAATTTTTTCCACGTTACCGGCGTCTTTGAAGCTCTCTTTCGTGATGACGAGCTCTTCCATCTCACCGGGGGCCATAACGCGCTTTTTCTGTTTCTTCACGAGCCTTCCGTCATAGTAGAGCGCGACGCACTTCCCGCGGAAAACCTCTCCCACTCTGAATCTCAGGGTGACCTTGTCAGCCATGTGAGCGACGTCGATCTTCTGCGGCACGGTGTAGCGAACGCCTCCCGCAACGCCGATCGGCGTGTACGACGCGCCGCTTTTCTCGCCCTTAAGGAACTCAGCGGCGTTCTCGCCCGCGCGCGCCGCTTCTTCCGAAACGTAGTCGACGAGATCGTGTACGTGCAGAACGTTTCCGCAGGCGAAGACCCCTTCGACCGAAGTTTCGAGCCTGTCGTTGACGACGGGGCCTCCCGTCACGCGGTCAAGCGCCACTCCGGCGGATTTCGACAGCTCGTTCTCCGGCAGAAGTCCGCACGAGAGAAGGAGCGTGTCGCAGCCGTAGTATTCTTCGGTGCCCGGTATCGGGCGGCGGTTTTCGTCCACCTCCGAGATGGTTATCCCCGTCACCCTCTCCTTGCCGTGGATCATCGTAACGGTGTGGGAGAGCTTGAGCGGTATGCCGTAGTCGTCGAGGCACTGGACGATGTTTCGTTTGAGTCCTCCGGAATAGGGCATCAGCTCGGCGACGACCTTTACCTTCGCGCCTTCAAGAGTCATGCGGCGCGCCATAATGAGCCCGATGTCGCCCGAGCCGAGGATGACGACCTCACGCCCGACCATGTACCCTTCTATGTTCATCAGCCTTTGCGCCGTGCCCGCGGTAAAGATGCCCGCGGGGCGGTATCCGGGTATGCCGAGCGCGCCTCTCGGGCGTTCGCGGCATCCCATTGCGAGAATGACGGCGCCCGCCTTTACGGTGACCGCGCCCTCCTCGCGGTTGACGTAGAGTATCTCCCTCTCAGGAGAGATATTCACGACTATGGTGTTCAGCTTGTACGGTATCTTCGCTTCAAGAACTTTTTCTACGTATCTCCACGCGTACTCGGGGCCGGTCAGCTCCTCTTTGAAGGTGTGGAGTCCGAAGCCGTTGTGTATGCACTGGTTGAGTATCCCTCCGAGCCTCTCGTCGCGCTCGATTATAAGTATGTCGGACGCGCCCGCTTCGCGCGCGGCGCAAGCCGCGGCAAGTCCCGCGGGGCCGCCTCCTATGATAATAATGTCGTGGTATTCCATATCGTCACTCCGTTATCTGTTCCGAACCGGGTCTGTTTTTCGCAATCTTCTCCATCGGCACGCCGAGCTCTCTCGAGAGTATTTCCATGGCGAGGGGGGTGCAGAATCCCGCCTGGCATCTGCCCATTCCCTGTCTCACACGGCGCTTGATACCGTCAAGGCTGACGGCTCCGGGACGTCTTCTGATCGCGTCGACGATCTCGCCCTCCGATATCTCCTCGCATCGGCATACGATCCTGCCGTACGCGGGGTTTTCCTTTATCAGCTTCGTTCTCTCTTCGGGGGAGAGCTTTGCGATCTGAGGTATTCCGCGACGCTCCGGTACGAAATCTTCTTTCTCTTTCGCGCCGCTCTTCTCTGCGATAAGGCCCGATATATACTCGCCGATAGCGGGAGCTGACGTGAGTCCCGGAGACTCGACGCCTGCGCAGTCGAAGAAGCCTTCCGCGTCGTCCGGCTCGCCGAGAATGAAGTCTCCTCCGTCCTCGTGGGCACGAAGCCCCGAGAAGCCAGTTATCGTCTTGCCGTAAGGAACTGACGGCACGCTCTTCAGCGCGCGCTCTTTGACGGAGGCGGTTCCCGGAGCGGTCGTCGAAGTATCCTCCCTGTCCTCTATATCGTCCGCGCTCGGGCCGACGAGCAGATTACCGTGTACGGTCGGGGTCACGAGAACGCCCTTGCCGTACTTCCCGGGAAGCTGGAATATGGTATGATCCGTAAGTCCGCCGACCTCGCGGTCG
>CADBTH010000203.1 GCA_902797495.1 uncultured Ruminococcus sp. | reverse complement strand
GGTTGTACAGCTTTATGCAGATGTGCTGGAGCATGAGCTTCAGAATGCATAGATACCCGGATGCCGGGTTTCACCGGTACACTTTTACGCGCTCTTTCACAACAAAAACGCCTCATTTGTCTAACAAATGAGGCGTTTTTGAATGATGTTTGCCCTGTCGGGCAAATGATGCATGCTTCGCACATGATGTTGCCTGCGGCAATGATGTGTGCCTGCGGCACGTGAGGGCAAACATCGCATCATTGAGGCACGAAGTGACGCAGCATCATTTCGGCACCTCGGGGTCCCCGGCGAATCGAGCTCGTCTCGGTTCGTGGGGTGAGGGGGAGATACATCATCAGCCGCCGGAGGCGGCGGCATCATTTGAAAAAGGACTTGCCATCGCAAGTCCTTTTTCATTATATCACGCTCCGGCGATCATGCTCTTCAGAAGCCTCATATCGACGTAATTGATAACGCCGTCGCCGTCAATATCCGTGTTTATCGCGACGATCTCGTCGATCGTGATCGACGACGCAACGTACTGCTTGATCATATTCAGGTCTCTCATGTTGACGACGCCGTCGCCGTTTACGTCGCCCGGAACTGCGGTCTCGATCACGATCTCCCTCCACTGCGCCGTGAAGGTATAGGTGTCGTCCGTCACAGCCCGGTTGAGATTTGCAAAGCCGAGCTCAAGCGTGTCTCCCGGCATAAAGAGCCTGTTGTCCGCGCAAGACGCGTTCCACGTTCCGTCCGCGCAGAGCGACTTGCCGTCGGACGCGCGCGAGAGCGTCCATCCGAGGAATTCGTAACGCTCCGAATACAGTCCCTCTCCGCCTGCCGTCACGGTATCGAAGGGATCGAGAACGGACGCGCTGACGGGATCGGCTTCGACTCCGTTCAGATCGTAGTTGACGGTAAGCGCGCCGAAGTCTTCCTTATGAACGAGGTATTGCATACTGCACCATCCGCGCACGTTTCCGTAGATCACCTGAGCCCAGGAATAGTCGGAGTTGAAGCCGACCACCGCTACCTCGGCGCCCCTCGGAGCCCCGGTCAGTATCGCGCTCGAAGTGTTATCCGCGCTCCGTACGTTCAGCACGCTCGCAGTCACGGTGTAGAAAGCGTTCGCGCCGGGAGTCACGGGAAGGTAGGACTGCGCCTCGTCAAGAGTGCGGCAGAATGTCATCCTGCGCACGACGATACCCTCTCCGACGACGGCTCCCGCAACGTCGTTGAACGGGTCGATTCGGATCATATTGACGTCGCCTGTCCAGAGAGGAAGAGCGGACAGATCGACGACGATGGTCTCAGGATTCCCGCTCTCGGGCAGATCGACGACCACCTTGCACTGCTCGGTAGCGTACGTCGTGTCTCCCGCGGAGAGATAGAACGCTACCTTCTGAGTCCCGTTCCCGACGTAGTTCGTCTTCGCCGTGAACGCGAGATACTTGTACGTGTCCGCCGAGAAGCGTATGTTTTTAAGGTGAACGTACGGGTCTGATACGCCCGTCGCCGTTATCAGAAGGCCGTCCGCCGTAAGAGACATATTTGCATTGTGAGTCTCGGCGAGCGCGTTTTCATAAAGGCTCGAATCGAAGGTCAGGTCGTTCGTCCTGATCATCTGCGCGGGAACGCACGCCTGCGCTTCCGCAAGAGTTTTGCTGAACGTCATCCTGCGCACGACTATCCCTTCACCGACGACGGCTCCCGCCACGTCGTTGAACGGGTCGATGCGGATGATGTTGACGCCGCCCGTCCACAGAGGAAGCGAGGACAGGTCGACGACGACCGTTTCAGGCTCTCCGCTCGCGGGAAGATCGATCATGACCTTGCACTGCTCGGTCGAATAATTCGTCGCTCCCGCGGACAAATAGAACGCCACCTTCTGAGTTCCGCTGCCGGCATAGGTAGTCTTAGCCGTGAACGTCAGATATTTATACGTATCCGCTGAAAAATGGATGTTCCTCAGCTCGACGAACGGATCGACCGTCGTCGTTGAAAGAATCTGAAGACCGTCTCCGGTCAGCGTCGCCGTCGCGTTATTTGCCGCCGCGATCGTCTGCTGATACTCGCTCGAATCGAACGTGAGGTCGTTCGTGTTTATACCGGAGTTCAGAACGCCGGAATAATCGATCCACGGCACCATGCCGTGAAGAGTCCACGAGCCCGCCTTCACACCGTTGCGGCTTCTGACGCCGGTCGTGCTGATCTGAGACTGAACGACTTTGTAAGTGCCCCATCCCGCGGTGCACTCGATGACCTGTCCGTTGCCTATGTAATATCCGGTGTGACCCGACATATAGAGCCATTCTCCGGGGATCAGGGCGGAGAAATCGCCGTTGCAGTTAGGCGCTTTCTTGATGATCGTCAGACCGTCCCAGTCTCCGAGTCCCGAGTAAGAATCCTTTTTAGCATAGTTGCCGACGGTGTAATTGTTGACTATGGCGCCCTTCGTCCAGATTATGCTCTTTCCGAGGTTCCAGCAGTCCCAGGAGATCTTGCTCCCGTCGTAGTAACCGAGATTATAAGGGTACTTGTTTTTGTAAACGGTGTTTCTCGAGAGCGCCGTCTGCAGGGCGCTGATGAACTGTTCCGCCGTCATGACGGCGTTGTAAGCCGCGGACGTGGACACAAGCAGACTCGGAACGACGATTTGGAATATCAATAGCAATGCTATAAGAGCTGCAGGAATACGTTTCCTGAATGAAGCGTTTTTTCTGTTGATCGTTCTCATATTCCACCTTGATCCAAATAGAATGTATATTAAAAGTATTTTACCATATTTGTAAACGGTTGTCAATGAAAAGTGAAGACGAGTGATCTGACCGGGCGGAATATTCGTCAGGTTGGAACATATTATAAGCGGAAGAATAACGGATAGTATCCTTCGTTCCACTGATAACTTCCTTTAAGTCCGATTCGCGAAACGTTATGTTTACAAGCGGCGCTGAGTTTGATAAAATATAACCGAAAAGAACGGCGGCCGCGTGATTTTCAAGATCACACACGAAAGGAATCAAACGATATGTTAAGTTTCGGACAAAGACTTAAAGCGCTCCGCCGCGAGGCGGATCTCTCGCAATCCGACCTCGCCGAGGCCATAGGAGTTTCCGTACAGTCCGTTTCAAAATGGGAATGCGACAGCAATATGCCCGACGTCTCGCTCATCATTCCCCTCTCCTCCGTGCTCGGCGTGACAGCCGACTGCCTGCTCGGCGCGGGAACTAACGAGAAAGAAGACGAGGAAACTCTCAATAAGGAAATATCGGAAATAACCGACGGTCATTGGGTCAAAGACTATAAAGGCAGCGCTTACCGCCTAATATGCCTCAGCGAACAGTTTCTCAAAAAGTACCCGACAAACTACGGCGTAAAGCTCAGATGCGCTGACTGGATCTGCATTTATCTGCACGACGCAAAAGTCGGGAAGAGCTACGAGATACCCAAGGACGAATTTGACGAGCTGTGGAAAAAAGGATATAAAATGCTGTGCTCGGTCAAAAACCAAGACAAGGATCCCACCAATCTCGTTTTATGCCTGGTTATCATGGTCCATTATCTGAATTTAAAAGACGAATTCGACAAAGCGACGGAGATCGCCTCCGAACTCCCGGAAGCCCACATAACAAAACTCGACGCGCTTATGGCGATCGCCCGCGCCGGAGGTGATAACGACAGATGGACCGAACTCTCGACTTTGTCTGCTCTGATAAAATGCCACGATTCCTGCTGGGAAATGTGGTCCAGGGCGCGGAGGATATCCATTCTCGGTCAGATCAGAAAGGAAGAGGCGATCGAAGCGTGGCACGACGCTCTTAGGATGGCAAGGGAATATGACAGAGTGTTCGGAAAGAACTGGCCGCACAAAAAAGCGGACGGAACTTTGCTGAATTATAGCCACCCGAAGATACTGATAGCTGAGACCTATTTTCCGCTGATCGTCGATAACCTCGCGCTCGATCGAATGGACGAAGCGCTTGATCTTGTCGAAGAACTGACAGAAATCGGAGAAGAACTTTATGATGAATTGAAGGACAAGCGCTCCCTCGGTCTGATAGATGAAAAATCTTTTGCGGAAGTCTTCGAAGAAATCAAGGGATTCCCGCTCTGCTGCTACAACTCCGTTTTCGACACGGACGACAACATCCTCACCCGCGAAGAACGTTTCATAGCATGCAAAGCGCGGCTCGACGCGCTTGAATAATAGTACAAATTTCAGTTTGACGATCTCTCCGCTTTCTTGAAAGAAAGCGGAACAAAGAACTTTAAACGTGCGCGAAAGCGTATGCTTTCGCGCCTCATAAAGTTTTGGGGTGCGTCAGGGGTTCCCCGAGTCGAGCAGTGCGAGGCTTGGGGGTTCGCTGTAGGGGCTTTTTCAAAAGCCCCCGCGCTTCTCCTCGCTAAACTGTAATTTACAATGAAAACGCCGAGGCGCGGAGCGCCTCGGCGTTTTCTCTATACTTTAAGCGAGTGTGACTCAGGATCAATGAGCGTTCATTCGTACTCGACGACGTCGACCCAACCGAGCAGGAATTCGCGCTCATGCGCGTTTCCTTTGACCGACTGGGAAGCGGCGACGATCGGCATCCATTTCTGGACGTACTGCATCGCGGTGTCGCTCTTTCGGCAGAAGAGGCGCAGGTATTCCTTCGCCGTCGTCTCGTCGCCCTCGAGGCAGAAAAGGAGATAAGTTCTCGCCGCGTCCGCGGAGGCGTTGCCCTGGGTCGCGTGCGCCCAGTCTATGACGTAGGGCGTTCCGTCTCTCGTTATGATCACGTTCGTGGGATTGAAGTCGCCGTGGCAGACCTTCGTGTGGTCGGGCATCGCGTCGAGCCTCGTGTGAAGCTCGTATCTCGTCGTAGCGTCGAGGTCGGCGGCGTTGATCTTCGCGTTCATTTTGTCCTTGATCTTTCTGAGCGCAGGACACGCCCTGCTCTGTATATCGAGCTGAACGTCGACGAACTCTTCAAGGTATTCGCCCTTCTTATCCGGGTACTTTTCCATCAGGGAAGCGAGGGTGTCGCCCTCTATGAATTCGGACACGATCGCCCACTTTCCGTCGACCGTGACGATCTCGAGTACCTTCGGGATCTTGAGACCGGTCTCCTCGATCCTCGCCTGGTTCAGCGCCTCGGTCAGCACGTCCGCCTTCGAGAACGTTCCGTCGAAGACCTTGATGCAGCGATCCCCGTCGCGGTATACCGTCTTGCCGCGAGACGACGCTATCACGTTATCAAGTTTGAATTCCATCTGTCCCTTGCCTCCTTATTTTTTTGCCGCGGGGAGCTTCTCCTCGCGGAAGGTCTTACCGTAGTAAGCGTTGAGGTACATCTGCCTTATCTCGCTCATCAGCGGATAGCGCGGGTTTGCTCCCGTGCACTGGTCGTCGAACGCCTGCTCGACCATCTCGTCAAGGCGCGCGAGGAAGTCCTCCTCGTCCGGAACGTAGTCGCGTATCGTCTTCTTAATTCCGACGCGCTCCTTCAGCACGTCTATCGCCTTGATAAGGTTTTTCAGCTTCTCCTCGTCGCCGCGTCCCTTGATGCCGAGATATTCGGCGACCTCGGCGTAGCGGCGGAGAGTGTGCGGGTGTGAATACTGCGGGAACGTTCCCATCTTCGCGGGGACCTCGGCGGCGTTGAATCTGAGGACCTCGTCGATCATCAGCGCGTTGGCGACGCCGTGCGGCAAGTGGTGGAACGCGCCGAGCTTGTGAGCCATCGAATGGCAGACTCCGAGGAAAGCGTTTGCAAACGCCATTCCCGCCATCGTCGCGGCGTTTGCCATCTTCTCTCTCGCCTCGACGTCCGTCTCGCCGTTGTCGTACGCGCGCGGCAGATACTCGAAGATCATCTTGAGCGCCTGCTTTGCAAGCCCATCCGTGTAGTCCGTCGCCATCATGGAAGCTATCGCTTCGAGAGCGTGCGTCACGGCGTCGATACCGGACGCCGCGGTAAGTCCGCGCGGAGCGGTCATGTGCAGATCTGCGTCGATTATCGCCATATCCGGCAGGAGCTCATAGTCCGCAAGAGGATACTTGACCCCGGTCGCGCCGTCCGTGATGACGGCGAAGGGAGTCACCTCGGAGCCCGTGCCCGCAGACGTCGGTACCGCTATGAAATAAGCCTTCTCCCCCATTTTCGGGAAGGTGTAGATACGTTTTCTGATGTCCATGAAGCGCATCGCCATATCCATGAAGTCGACCTCGGGATGCTCGTACAGCACCCACATGATCTTTGCCGCGTCCATCGCGGAGCCTCCTCCGAGTGCGATGATCACGTCGGGCTTGAAGGTCCTCATCTGCTCCGCTCCACGGACGGCGCACTCGAGGGTCGGGTCGGGTTCGACGTCGAAGAAGCAGGCGTGAGGTATCCCCAGCTCGTCGAGCTTGTCGGTGATGGGCTTCGCGTGTCCGTTCCGATAGAGAAAACTGTCGGTGACGATGAACGCGCGCCTCTTGTTCATCACATTCTTCAGCTCGTCCAGCGCGACGGGAAGACAGCCCTTCTTCAGATATACCTTTTCGGGAGCTCTGAACCAAAGCATATTCTCTCTCCTTTCAGCGACGGTCTTTACGTTGAGAAGGTGTTTGACTCCCACGTTTTCGGAGACAGAGTTTCCGCCCCAGGAACCGCATCCGAGTGTGAGAGACGGCGCCAGTTTGAAGTTGTAAAGGTCTCCGATACCGCCGTGTGAGGACGGCGTATTCACGAGCACGCGGCAGGTCTTCATCCTGCCGTAGAATTTTTCGAGCTTTTCCCGCTCCGTCATCGCGTCGAGGTAGATCGAGGACGTGTGTCCGAATCCTCCGTCGGCGACGAGCCGTTCAGCCTTGTCGAAGGCGTCGTCTATATCCTTCGCCCTGTACATCGCAAGGACGGGAGAGAGCTTTTCGTGAGCAAACTCCTCGGAAATGTCGACGGACTCGACTTCTCCTATGAGTATCTTCGTCCCTGACGGAACGTCGACTCCCGCGAGTGCGGCGATCTTCGGCGCGCTCTGACCGACGATCTTCGCGTTGAGCGCTCCGTTGATAAGGATCGTCCGTCTCACTTTATACGTCTCGTCGGGATCGAGAAAATAACATCCGCGCGCGGCGAACTCGCTCCTCACCTCGTCGTAGACCGCGTCGTGTACTATGACCGACTGCTCCGACGCGCATATCATTCCGTTGTCAAAAGTCTTTGAGTGGATTATTGAGTTGACGGCGAGCACGACGTCGGCGCTCTCATCGATGACGGCGGGAGTGTTTCCCGCGCCGACGCCGAGCGCCGGCTTTCCCGAGGAATACGCCGCCTTGACCATGCCGGGTCCGCCCGTCGCGAGGATCACGTCCGCTTCCTTCATAAGAAGGTTCGTCATCTCGAGGCTCGGAACGTCGATCCACGCGATGACGTCTTCCGGAGCACCCGCTTCCACCGCCGCCTCGAGCACGACCTTCGCCGCCGCGATCGTCGAGAGCTTTGCTCTCGGGTGGGGGCTGATGATGATGCCGTTTCTCGTCTTCAGAGAGATGAGGGTCTTGAAAATTGCGGTCGACGTCGGATTCGTCGTCGGGATCACCGCCGCGATAAGTCCGACGGGCTCGGCGATCTTCTTTATCCCGAACGCCGGATCTTCTTCGATCACGCCGCAAGTCTTCGTGTCCCTGTATGCGTTGTAGACGTACTCCGCCGCGTAGTGATTCTTGACGACCTTGTCCTCGACGACTCCCATCCCCGTCTCCTCGACGGCGAGCTTTGCAAGAGGGATCCTGAACCGATCCGCGGCGCTCGCCGCGGCGAGAAATATGCGGTCCACCTGCTCCTGCGTGTAAGTCTGAAACTTCTTCTGCGCCGCCCTGACCCGGGCTATCGCCTCCTCGAGTCTGTCGGTCCCGTCGACAGTCTCATACCTTTTCATTTCCATACCGTTCTCCTTATATACGCCAATACAATATATTATTTACCCATTTTCATATTGATTTTAACATATAATCGAAATTCGCGGAATGATAAAAATAGTATATCGATAATATACGTATCGATATACCTCGGACAAACGGGGAAAAAAGAAAAAGGCGGAAGCCGATCCGCCTTTGATCCGTATGCTATTTTTCCGACACGACCCGGTCCCTCGCGCGTTTCAGGCAGCGGATGAACTCGCGGTCCCGCTCCGTCAGCGCGTATCCCTTGCGGTAGACTACCGCGTCGCAGATAGAGCCGCCCGAGCTCTTTGACACGCAGACTCCGTAACGCTCGGCAGTCTCGTGAGTGACGGAGGAAGAAACGATATATGAGTCAGGGATCTTCGCGAGCAGTTTTACCCTCAGCGCCTCCCCGGATACCGCGATGCGCCGCCTCGGATCCGCTTTTGCTCCGCGCTTAGGATCGGGCGAAAATATGCCGGAGTCGACGATATGCGTCATCGATGACAGATCCTTATCCGATCTCTCGCCCTCGCGGCTTATCAGACAGGCGTCCCAGGCGGCGACGTCCTCCGCCAGAAGTCCGTATTCGGCGCAGTATGCCCCAAAGCTCTCTCTGTCCGTTCCGAGATACCTGACGAGCGCGAGGGATATCTCCGATTCCGACAACGCCTTCAGAGCGTCCGCGGCGCCCGCTTCGTATATGCGCACGTCGCACGCGACGTCGCCGAGTGACAGGATGAACTGAGCGGCGCCGTCCGTGATATAGGGGACTCCGGCGACCGCCGCGGAGAACGAGACCTTTCTTCCCGTTCCCTCGCGGTACTTGTTCTCCACGTCCTCGATCTGCGAGAGTATCCTCTCGGCAAATACCATGAACTCCTCTCCGTCCGGAGTGAGCGTCATCCCCTTCGCGGAGCGTTCGAATATCGTGATGCCGAGATCGCTCTCAAGCTCTTTGATCGAACGGGAGATGTTGGGCTGAGCGACGAGAAGACTCTCGGACGCCTTGTTGACCGAACCCGTCCTTGCGACCTCGAGCGCGTACCTCATATGCAGAATGTTCATACCCTTCCCCCTCTCTGAGAGAGTTCTCAGCTCTCGATTAATTATATAATATCGGCGCTTCCCAGTCAACCGCTGACCGTCAAATAAAAAAATGTTACAATTCAGGAGCGGCGGAACGAAAAAAGCTCCCCGTTTTCACGGGGAGCGATTTTGTTGTTGTCTGTCTGTCATTCAGCAGCTTCTTCAGCCGCTTCCTTGACTTCCTCAGCCGCTTCTTCAGCCGCTTCCTTGACTTCCTCAGCCGCCTCTTCGACTGCTTCTGCGGGAGCTTCGACTGCTTTCTCAGCCGCCTTCTCTGCTTTCTCTACGCCGAAATCAGCGTATGCCTCGGGGTTGTCTGTGGAGAAGACTGCGGGTGCAGCTTCCTCAGCTTCTTCAGCCGCGGGAGCTTCCTCTTCCTTCGGCTCGATGAGAGCACGCATGGAGAGGCTGATCTTGTGGTTCTCGTTGTCGATCGCCGTGATCTTCGCCTGGACCTCGTCGCCTACGTGAAGTACTTCAGCGGGGGACGCGATCTTGTGATCGGTGATCTGGCTGATGTGGATAAGTCCGTCAGCTCCGGGAACTACTTCCGCGAACGCGCCGAACTGCATGAGGGATACGATCTTGACCGTCGCAACGTCGCCCTCTGAGTACTTGTGAGTGAATATGTACCAGGGATCGGATTCCTCCGTCTTGTATCCGAGGGAGATCCTCTTCTTTTCCTTATCGACGCCCTTTACGAAGACCTTGATAACGTCGCCGACGTTGACGACTTCGGAAGGATGACGGATGCGG
>CADBTH010000202.1 GCA_902797495.1 uncultured Ruminococcus sp. | reverse complement strand
TTCATAGACGGGATCTGTATCTCAATGTCGTAAGTTCTCGCCATCGAAGCGGAGCAGTCCGCGGCAGCGAGTTTGACCGTTCTGAAGTGGAATCCGAGACCCTTAACGAGAGCTTCGGCTTTACCGACGAGCTCCTCGAACGCAGCGTCCGAGTCCTCGGGCTTCGTGTACTGTACCATCTCGACCTTGTTGAACTGATGTCCTCTCACCATTCCGCGCTCGTCCGCTCTGTAGGAGCCCGCTTCGCGCCTGAAGCACGGGGTGTAGGAGATATATTTTCTCGGCAGGTCGCTCTCGGAGAGGATCTCGTCTCTGTGGAGGGAAACGAGAGCCGTCTCTGCCGTGGGAAGCATGAAGCGGCGGCGTTCGTCCTCAGCCGTGTCGAGCCAGTAGACCTCGTCCTTGAACTTCGGGAACTGTCCCGCGGTGAGACCGCATTCGTATCCGAGCATATGGGGAACGAGAACGAGCTCGTATCCGTCTGCGAGATGGGTGTCTATGAAGTAGTTGAGAAGAGCCCACTCGAGTCTTGCGCCGAGACCGCGGTAGATCCAGAATCCGTTTCCGGAGAGCTTTACTCCTCTCTCGTAGTCGATGAGACCGAGAGACGTGCAAAGGTCGACGTGGTTTTTCGGCTCGAAGTCGAAGTGATGGGGCTCTCCGAAATATTTGAGAGGCTCGTTGTTTTCTTTTCCGCCGGGCTTGAGATCGGGGTCGGGAAGGTTGGGAAGTCCGAGCATGAGCTCGTTGTACTTCTTTTCAACTTCCGAAAGAACGGCTTCCTCTTCCTTGATCTTCGCGCCGAGCTCCTTCATCTTTGCGAAGACCTCGCTCACGTCCTTTCCCTCTTTTTTCATTGCGGGAACGAGCTTCGTCTGCTTGTTCTGCTCCGCCTTCATGTTTTCGGTCTCGGCGATAAGACGGCGTCTTTCCTCGTCGAGCTTCAGTATTTCGGCGATATCTTCTTTTGCGTCTTTTCCTTTGGCGGCAAGGCGCGCGATGACGTCTTCCGGGTTTTCCTTGATCAGTCTGATGTCTAACATTTCAATCTCCTATGGTAATAATTGTAATTTATTCTTCGATTATTTGTTTTCCGCAGATCGAGGCGAGAATGTTCTCAAGGTCTTCGTCGCTCGTGTATTCTATCTGCACGGATCGCCTTCCGGCACGGTCGTTTATTTTTATCCGCCTTCCGGAGAGCTCCATGGCGCGGCGCTCAAGCTCCGCCCTGTAGTCGACGAGAGGCTTTTCTTCCACATCGTCTTCGCCGTCATTTTCACGTTCGTTCTGTCTGTTTATCTTCTTTACGAGAGATTCCGCCTCTCTGACGGAAAGGTTCTTCTTTATGATCCTCAGAGCGAGAGGATATATCTCTTCTTTGCTCTTCAGTCCGAGAAGAGTCCTGCAGTGTCCCGCCGATATCTCGTTTTTGGAAAGAAGCTCGAGAACTTCTTTCGGCAGATCGAGAAGTCTCAGACTGTTCGCGACCGCAGGACGGCTCTTGCCGACCATTTTCGAAACTTCCTCCTGAGACAGGCCGAAGTCGTCGATCAGGGATCTGTACGCGAGGGATTCCTCGTACGCGTTCAGGTCTTCTCTCTGTACGTTCTCGACGATAGCTACTTCCGCCGCCATGATCTCGTCCGCGTCCATTATAATGCAAGGAACTTCGGAAAGACCCGCGAGCTTCGCGGCTCTCCATCTTCGCTCGCCTGCAATTATTTCGTAAGTGCCGTTCTTCATGTCGCGCGCGATTATCGGCTGAAGAATGCCGTGCGCGGCGATAGAAGTTGCAAGGTCGGAGAGAGATTCCATGTCGAAATACTTTCTCGGCTGATTCTTCTTGGGCGATATCGAAGATACGGCTATGTACGTCACCGCGTTGCCGGATTCTATCGTATTGTCGTCGAAGATCAGGTCAAGCCCTTTTCCGAGGGACTGTTTTTTTGCCATACTTTCTCCTTTCAGCAGATCCTTTCAAGAAGCTCTTTTGCGACTTCCATGTATGCGAGGCTTCCCTTGGAGTATTTGTCGTAGTATATTACGGGAGCGCCGAAGCTCGGAGCCTCCGAAACCTTTACGTTTCTTGCTATCGTCGTTTTGAAAAGCTTGTCCGAATAGTACTTTTTCAGCTCGGCGGTCACCTGATTCGTAAGATTCAGTCTCCCGTTGTACATAGTGATAAGGATTCCCATTATGCAGAGGTTCTTGTTGTACAGCTGCTTTATTTTTTTGATAGTTATCATCAGCTGTGTGAGCCCCTCGAGAGCGTAGTATTCGCACTGCATGGGGATTACGACTCCGTCACACCCGGTCAGAGCGTTAATTGTCAGCATTCCGAGCGACGGGGGGCAGTCAACTGTCACGTACTCGAACTCTTTGGTCAGATTAGCTATAGTCTTCTCAAATCTGCGTTCTCGTTCGCTGACGTCGAGCAGATCTATCTCCGCGCCTGCGAGATTTATGGTAGACGGCATTACGGAAAGATTCGGCCACTCCGTTTCCACGACCGCGGCATCGGGAGTACACTGTCCGAGAAGAGCCTCGTAAGACGAATATTTTACCGTTTTTTTGTTGATTCCGACTCCGCTCGTTGAGTTTCCCTGCGGGTCGAGGTCGCAAAGAAGAACTTTGTGACCCATTGAAGCTATCGCCGCCGATATATTCACGGCTGAAGTCGTTTTTCCGACTCCGCCTTTCTGATTGGCAAACGCTATAATGACAGGTTTCGGCATCGTTTCACCTCTTATAGTTCTTTCCTACATTATATCACAACGGAAAACGATGTCAATGTTTTTTTACTCGTTTGGACTGATTTTACAAAATCAATACAAATGTTTCACGTGAAACAAAAAAGCGCGGAATGCGCGCTTTATGTCGAAAATGTTTCACGTGAAACGTTTTTGCGGACTGTTATCCCGAAAAAGACGGAGCCGTCGTCCGAACGGCGTTCGCTCGCGCTGACGCCGCACGATGTCTCGTAAGACTTTACGAGAGCTCTCAGCTTTGAGAGAAACTCTCCCGCCAGGTCACCGCCGGAAGGGACGACCGTCGAGACGTAGTATTCGGCGGCGGAGACGTTCATTCCGGAGTTTATGATATTGACAAGCGCCTCGCGGCGCAGATCCCCGTCCTTTATCTTCAAAAGTGCGCGGCAGTGCCGCTCAGTGAGGCGCGCCTCTTCGATCAGCTCCCGTTCGCCGTCCGTGAACGAGAGAAGGCGCAGCTTGTTGGCGATGAAGGACTGGCTTCTGCCGACCGCCGACGCGACGCAATCCTGGGAGTAAAGATGCTTTTCCGTTAGCGTTCTGACCTTTTCGGCGTATTGAAAGAACGTGAGCGCATCTCTTACCAGACTCTCTATCAGCATATCGTCCTCAAATATAAGGGGAGTCGGGTAAAAGACGCATGGCGCGCGTTCGTACCCGAGAAGTATGGCTGCGGCGTACCTCTTCGCGCCGTCGACTATCCTGAACGACGAGTCTATCATGAGAGGCCTCAGGAATCCCGACTGTTCGAGAGACGAGGTAAAACGAGAGGCGCACTCCTTTCCTACAGCCCTCCCGCCCGGCGGGACGAGAGCGCCGATTTCGACGTATTCCACGAGACTTCCGTAGTATCCCCCGTATGCAGGGGTATTGCCCGAATATATATTTGTTCTTACAGTTTCCATGACTTCTTCCTTTATCTTTCTGATAAAGCGATTATATCCCCGGCCGCGGGAAAAAGGTATCGTTTCGGGAGGGCAATATATGTTTTCTTATGGAAATAAATGTAAGCGCGCGGCGCGATCCGCTCAAAGCGTGATGCCGCTTGTAAAAGAACGGCGCACGGACTCGCCGAAGGTAAAATACGGCGTTTTCGCGCGCTTTTAAAGCTGTTAAAAGGAAAAAACAGTTTGTCAGATTTAAAATGTTAAAAATATAAAAAAATTGCGAAAATCTCTTGAATCTGCAAACCGGGTGTGATATGATGTAAACGGCGAGTTAAGATTCCCCCGTTCCGTTCAAAACGGCGACGGTTTTCTCCACTGCGTCTTTTGCATCTCCCCACGGTTCGTTTTCGTATCTGTAATCAAACTTTTTGATAAAGAACGAAAGGTTTTCCCGAACGCGCGAAACGTATATATCTTCCATTTGGCGGACGGTGTTTGCAAAAGAGCAAAAATCGTTCTTTTTTAGTTCTTCTGACGCACATTTGACAAGCTCAGCGTAGTGAGGGAGGCAAAAGCATTTTTGCTTAGAAAAGAGGGATCTGAACTCGGCGTCAGACGTCCACATATATACGGCGTTGCTCAAGACCTGTCTGAATTTTGAGCCGATCCTGTCGCATACGTAGCAGGATCTTGACAATTCTCCGATGGAGTTCGCGCTTCCCTTTGCGCTTTTGGACGGCATGAGTTTGTTTATCCGCATCAGTTCGGAAACTTCTGCCATGTGACTTTCCAATAGAAGCGCGAAAGGAAGTTTTTTTCCTGCGCGAAGCATCTTTTCGCTGTGCGCGCGGCAGAATCCGAGCTCGTTCGTCTTTATCCTGACGTCGGGTTCCATCATGGATGCGCCGAGGATCAAATCGAGCTCGTCTTTTTCGAATTTGTCCCTGATCGCGCAGAAAGGGCAGGACGCCGCTTCATTCGCGCTCTTTTCAAACGCTTCGTTTATCACTATCGTGTAGATCTGTTCCATACGAACCTCCGTTCCTTACAGAACGATTATAACCCGAAATCAGTCTTTTTTCAATACTATTTTAAAGTTCTTGCCGCATATCAGTAGAAAATACGGCAGATGAAGGCGGAAAAGAGGACGCAGAACAGAGACGACGCGACGGCGACCGGATACGCGTAGCCCGTGCGCTTTACGCGGGGGCAGGCGGAGAAATAGACGGACAGTATATAGAATACCGTGTCGCTGCTGCCCATGATAACGGAAGCGTAGAACGAAGAAAATCCGTCCGCTCCCGAACGGCTCATGAGTTCGGCGTAAGACGCGCTCGCGGCGGACCCCGAAAAGGGACGGGTGAGAAGAAGAGGCAGAACGTCCTCGGGGATCCCGATCCTTCGGCAGAAAGGGGATGCCGCTCCGGCGAGAGCTGTCGCCGCTCCGGAAGACGAGAACATGGAGACGGCGCACATTATCAGCGTCAGAGGCGGAACGAGAGACACCGCGCCTTTAAGCCCGGCTCTTGCGCCGCGCAGAAAAGAATCGAGATAATTTTTTCCGGGCAGAAAGAACAGAAAAGACGGGATCAGCAGGATCACGGGCAGAATGAAAGACGTAATTTTTTCAGTCACGGCGGCCCTTTGAGCGACGCGCTCTCCTGCACGCCGAGGCGAGCAGGACCGTGAAAACGAACGTCGCGCCGGAACATATCCAGACGGGAACGATAATACCGAAAGGGTCTGCGCTCCCCGCGCTTCTTCTCAGTGCGACGACGGTCGCCGGAAGGATGCTGATCGGGGAAACGGACGTCAGAGTGAGCATTATCATATCGTCGCTCGCCTCGTCGCCCGTCAGAGCAGAGTCCATTTTCCTCATCGCCGAGAGCGCGAGAGGAGTCGCGGCGTTTCCTACGCCGAGGATATTGGCGCAGATCGCGGAAGAGATCTCCTCCTTCGCGCAGCCGGTCGAGAAAGCGCCCGGAAAGAGGTGCGAGAGGATCGGAGAGAGTATGCGCGCGAGTTTTTCCGCCGCTCCCGAATCGTGAAGGACGTTCATTATCCCGCTCCAGAGGCACATGACTCCCGCAAGGGATACGGAGACCGTGACGGCCTTCGCCGCGCCGTCTATCGCGCCGGATGAGAGAGCTTCTCCGCTGCCGGTGAAGAGAGCGAACAGGACGGATATTATTACGAGTACGCCGAAGCTTTTGCCGAGCATAAACCACCCCAGAGACTATTGCATGCATCGCCATGTTAGTATAATATATTCTATGTCAAGGAGAGAAAGAAAAGAAATGAAAAGTTCAGGAATCGTAAGGAAAATCGATGAACTCGGAAGAATAGTTCTTCCGATCGAGATGAGAAACAGGCTTGAGATCGGCCCGGGAGTCGGCGTCGAGATCTTTTTTGAAAACAGCAGCATCATTCTGAGAAAATACGCTCCGTCCTGCATCTTCTGCAACGAGACCGAAGGACTCATCGAATATAAGGGAAGAAAAGTCTGCCGTCACTGCATCAAAGAACTCGGACTCAACAAATAAGCGGTTCCGAAATAAATATATTAAGACAGAAAAAGAAGCCGTCCGCGGACGGCTTCTTTTGTCGTTATTTTGTCAGGTTTCCGAGCGCGACGCCGCGTCGACGTCGTCCCGCGTTATCTCCATGAGGTTGTCCCTCGTCACTTCCTCGAGCGCGGAGAGTCTGTCCGCCTGGGCGGAGAGCACCTTTTCGAAAAGGTTTCTGACGCCTCGCCCGTTGCCGAAGCGTTCCGCTTCCTCCGCGGCGGCGGCAAGCAGCTCGCGCAGGCGCTCCTCCGCGCCGTCCGTCAGAACGTAGCAGCTCTTTTTGCAGTTGAATTTGAAAATGCCGAGCATCTCGTCCGCCGTGTAGTCGGCGAAGTCGACGTATTTGTTGAATCTCGATTCAAGTCCGGGGTTGGAGCTGATGAATTGTCTCATAGGCTCCGTGTAGCCCGCGACTATGACGACTATATCGTCTCTGTGATCCTCCATGTACTTGAGCACCGTGTCGATCGCTTCCTGACCGAAGTCGTTCTCTCCTTTGGAGGAGAGCGCGTACGCCTCGTCTATGAAGAGGACTCCTCCGAGCGAGGACTCGAGGACCTTCGCGGTCTTCAGGGCGGTCTGCCCGACGTAACCGGCGACAAGACCAGAGCGGTCCGTCTCGACAAGGTGACCTTTCGAGAGGATACCGAGCGTGTGGTAGACTCTCGCCATGAATCTTCCTATCATCGTCTTGCCCGTTCCGGGGTTGCCGGAGAAGACCATGTGAAGCGACATATCCGCCACGGGAAGGTCGTTTTTGCGGCGCAGAGTGTAGACCTTTGCGAGGTTTATAAGGCTCTTGACCTCGGATCTTACCTCGGTGAGCCCGATATAAGAATCGAGCTCCTCCATCAGCTTTTCGAGCGGCTCTGCGGGGGCTTCCTCCGCCTCCGTTTTTTCCTGCGGCGCAGCCTTATTTTCGGACGCGGCGCCGTCATCGCTCTTTTTGCCGGTCTTTCTTATCATCAGAGCGTCCTCGAGATCGCTTGTGAGGTTTCCGAGATTCTTCTCGGTCATCGATCTTATGATCTCGAGCTGCTGAGAAATTATCTCGTCTCTTCTGTCAGCCATGTCAGATCTCGCAGTTGCCCGTTGTTCTCGGGAACGGAATGACGTCTCTTATGTTGGAAACGCCTGTGAGGTACATAACGCATCTCTCGAAGCCGAGACCGAAGCCCGCGTGGCGCGTGCTTCCGTAACGTCTGAGGTCGAGATAGTAGCCGTAGTCTTCTTTGTTGAGCCCGAGCTCTTCGATCCTGCGCTCGAGCTTTCCGAGGTCGTCCTCGCGCTGGCTTCCGCCGATGATCTCGCCGATGCCGGGAACGAGACAGTCAGCCGCCGCGACGGTGCGGCCGTCGTCGTTCAGCTTCATGTAGAACGCCTTGATGTCCTTCGGATAGTCGGTCACGAATACGGGGCGGCGGAACACCTGCTCCGTGAGGTATCTCTCGTGCTCCGTCTGAAGGTCGCAGCCCCAGCTCACCTTATATTCGAACTTGTCGTTGTTCTCTTCGAGTATCTTGACGGCGTCGGTGTAAGTGATGCGTCCGAACTCAGAGTTGACGACGGACTCGAGTCTCTCGAGAAGTCCGCGGTCAACGAAGGAGTTGAAGAACGCGATCTCCTCCGGCGCGTTGTCGAGAACGAAGCGGATGATATATTTGAGCATATCCTCGGCGACGTCCATGTCGTCCGAGAGGTCGGCGAACGCCATTTCCGGCTCGATCATCCAGAACTCTGCCGCGTGGCGCGGCGTGTTGGAGTTCTCGGCGCGGAACGTCGGTCCGAACGTGTATATGTTTCTGAACGCCATGGCGAAGGTCTCGCCGTTGAGCTGTCCGGAGACGGTGAGGTTCGTGCTCTTGCCGAAAAAGTCCTTCGAGAAGTCGACGTTTCCGTCCTCGTCCTTCGGAACGTTTTCAAGGTCGAGAGTCGTGACGCGGAACATTTCTCCCGCGCCCTCGGCGTCGCTCGACGTGATAAGCGGAGTGTGCACGTAGACGAAGTTTCTCTCCTGGAAGAATTTGTGGATCGCGTACGCCGCGAGCGAGCGCACGCGGAAGACCGCCTGGAAGAGATTCGTCCTCGGTCTCAGATGGGAGATCGTGCGCAGGAATTCGGGAGAGTGGCGCTTTTTCTGAAGGGGATAGTCCGGCGTGGACGCGCCTTCCACCTCGACGGACGTCGCCTGGATCTCGAAGGGCTGTTTTGCCTCGGGAGTAAGCACGAGAGTGCCCTCGACGATAAGCGCCGCGCCGACGTTGAATTTTGATATCGCCTCGAAATTCGGGAGCGCGTCGGAGTAAACGATCTGAAGGGGCTCGAAGAACGAGCCGTCGGACAGCATGATGAATCCGAACGTTTTAGACGCTCTGATGCTTCTGACCCATCCGCCGACTTTTACGGTCCTGTCGGCGAACTGCTCTTTGTTTTTGTAGAGTTCTCTGAGTGTGGTGAGCTTTTCCATTTATCTTTACCTCTGAGGGAAAAATTATCTCTTTTCGTCTGCGCGGTTGACGGGGGAGAACGCTGCGCATACTATAAAAAATATTTATTGTATTATAACACACGGATAATTACTTTTCAATAGTTTTGGTCTATTAATTCGCGTTTTGGAACGGCGGGCGCAGGATAGTTGCACAAAAAGATAAAAAATTTTTGTGCAAAATGTTAAAAATAGCGGACTTTGCGGTTTTTGCGTCGGAATTGATGACATTTTAACATTTTTTTGTTAAAATGTATATACAGTCGAATCATTGCTTTACGGAGAAAATGATGAACGATAGAGAAAATGAAAACATGAGAGACCGCGGCGGGAACGGCGCGGACGACGAGGGGTGGGTCTATCCGGACAGACTTCCCGGACAAAACGTCGGGACGGCGTACGGATACGACGTGAAGCGGCGCACCAAGCAGCCCGTCAACAGGGGAGCGGTACGTCATCCCCGTCAGCCGGTGAACACGAACCCCGGCTCCTTGCAGAGAAGGACCCCGGATTCGCCGGCATCAGGACATAGGCAAGGTAATATGCAGTATAACGACAGACAACCGGGTAATTATCAGAGCGCATCGAGGCAGACGGCCCGTCAGAGACCGTCCGACGCGGCGCAGAACGGACAGCAGAGAAACGCGCAGAGGGTATATACAGACCCGCGCTATCCCGCAAGGCAGAACGCGGGAAGGCGTCATGCCGCGCAGAACGGGGCGAGACCCGCACAGTCGAGAGCGCCTCAGACTCAGCGCGCGCAGACTCCCGGACGGACGGCGCAGGCGCAAAACGCCTCCGGCGGCAGGGGATACGGAAAAGAGGGCTTCTTAGGGAACCTTCTGTCCAACATATCCGTAAAGTCT
Source organism: uncultured Ruminococcus sp. (assembly GCA_902797495.1). GTDB lineage: Bacteria > Bacillota > Clostridia > Oscillospirales > CAG-272 > RUG14199. The sequence goes on along the minus strand of CADBTH010000202.1, from coordinate 6,847 downwards.
GTGGCGATAGCCGCCGCGATAATCCTCGCGGTGATACTTCTGATAATCCTGATCCCCAAGCTCAAAGGGAGCGGCGCGCCGGCGGCAGAAACGGATACCGTCATTCAGACGGAGACGCCGACGCCGACCGAGGCCGAGGCGCCCGAGCCCGAGACTCCGCCGACCCCTTATTTTGAGCGGACGGCGGATACGAAGCAGTTCGCCGCGGACGAGCTGTCGTGCGATTACGCGATACTCGTCGACGTCGACGGGCATAAAGTCATAGCGGAGACGGGCGGGGACGACAGGATCTACCCCGCTTCCATGACGAAAGTCATGACCGTCCTGACCGCCATCGACAAATGCGAGGATCTCGGAGCGAAATTCACTATGACGGACGAGATCGTCGCGCCCCTCCTCTCTCTCAACGCGACGAGCGCAGGATTTCTTCCCGGCGAAGAGGTGACCGTAAAGGATCTCATGTACGGCGCGCTGTTGCCGTCGGGCGCCGACGGAACGGGAGGACTCGCCGTATTCACGGCGGGGAGCGAGTCTGCGTTCGCCGAAATGATGAACGAAAAATGCGCCGAGCTCGGACTGACGGGGAGCCACTTCGTAAACGCGAGCGGACTTCACGCCGACGGGCACTACTCTACGTGCTACGATATCGCCGTGATCTTTGAGAAGGCGATGGAAAACCCGGATATCGCCGCGGCGCTCGGCTCGTGGGAGTATACCACCGAGGCGACGCCTCAGCATCCCGAGGGGATCCACCTTTATCACACCCTTCTCTACGAACGTCTCGAGGGGTCGGAGGAATTCGACGAAAAGATCGAGGTCATCGGAGGGAAGACGGGATTCACGGACGAGGCGGGCAACTGCCTCGTGACGATGGCGAAGGTGCTTTCCACGGGAAAGAGATACATATTCGTTTGCGCGAAGGGCGACACCAAGTGGGAAGCGGTCTACGACACGATCCACGTCTACAGGACGTACCTCGGAGAACAGTTTGACGGGGAATACGTCCCCAAGTACATGCGATAAATAAAGGGCTGCTTTTGCAGCCCTTTTTAAATCCCTTATAAGGTCACGGTGAAAGTAATAGACTTTCCGTCGGCGCTTGACGCGGCGATCTTTCCGCGGTGCTTGTCGACTATCGCCTTCGCGATCGAAAGCCCGATGCCGTACCCGCCCGTCTCGCGCGAGCGGGACTCGTCCGCTCTGTAGAATCTGTCGAAGTAGCTCGGGATCTTTTCGACGTCGATCTGCTCGCAGTCGTTGTAAATCTCGAAGACGGTCTTCCCCTTGTTTTTGAGGGAGACCTTTATCTTTCCTCCGCGGGGCGTGTACTTGATAGCGTTTTCGAGAAGGATGCCGAAGAGCTGTCTTATCGCGCTCTCGTTTCCGTTGAAAACGATATCCGGATCGACGTCGGACGTCAGAGCAAGGTCGTTCTTCTCCGCGAGTATCATGAACGGCGAGACGGTCTCCGCGGCGGCGTTGCTTAAATTGAACTTTTCGATCTTCAGCTCCTCCATCTCCTCCTCGCTTCTCGAGAGGGAGACGAGTTTTTTTACGAGAGAGCCGAGGCGCGCCGTCTGATTCTGGATACTGTCGACCCATTCGTTGTCGCCTCCGGTGAGCTTGAGAACCTCGGCGTTCGCGTCGATGATCGAGAGCGGGGTCTTCAGCTCGTGACCCGCGTCGGTGATGAATTTTTTCTGCTTGTCGAGGTTGTCGACGAAGGGCTTAACGATCTTCTTTGACATCAGCCAGACCGCGGTCGTGACTCCCGCGAGGACGGCGAGGAGAGTGAAGATCGAGATGTAGAAGACGAAGTTGACCGATCTCTGCTGAGTGGCGCAGTTGAGGAAGATGATCTCCGTCGCGCCGCCCTCGGTATCGTGCATATAGTACCTGTAGTTTCCGTATATCCCGAGGTCGCGGTTTTCCTTGAGGATAGCGCGCCCGAGGCTCTCCGCCTCTTCTTTGGTGACCTCGGCGATGTGGGAGAGGTCGTAGCCGATCATGTTGGCGTCCGGGGCGAAGCGGACGTAAAAGTATCTCGTTTCGTACGCGGTCTCCGCGGTGACCTTCAGACCGAATCCGAAGCCCGCCGTGTAGTCGAACTTTTCGAGGAGCGGGTCGATCGTCTCCTCCGGCTCTTCGGTCTCCGTTTCAAAAAACGTGTCGGAGTCCGGCGCGTAGTCGTCCGTGGCCGCGGTCTTTGCGGTATCGTCCGGGATCGGAGTCTTTGCGTTATCGTCCGGGACGTCCGTGTCCGCGTGAGCGTCCGCGTAAGACGAGTCAGCTCCCGCGTCGTCCCCCGGCTCCTCCGTTTCCGCGGGGGAGCTTTGACCGTAAGGCGCGCCGGTCGCCGTCTCTTCGTTTCTTCTCTGCTCTTCAAGCTCTTCGCGCGCTCTCTCCTCTTCGAGGATCTTGAGGTAGTCCTCGTAGTCCGGGAATTCGCCGTTGTTCGCGGCGATGACGGACATCGTCTTCTCCGTGCTCGCGAGGAAATTGTAGTAGTTCATCACGTTGATAACGACTCCGATGACCGTGAGCACCACGAGAAGGATGAGCGAAGCGGTGAGCGTGAAGCGCACCCTCATTTTCTTTACCATGGCGTATCAGCTCTTGGGAGAGAGGGTATATCCGACGCCTCTCGCCGCTTTGATCTCGACCGTGGCGCCGATAGACGTCAGTTTTTTTCTGAGATATGAGATATAGACCCAGACGACGTTGATCTCCGACTCCGAGTCGTTGCCCCAGATTCGTTCCATGAACTCCTCCGTGGAGATCAGTCTGCCGGGATTCGACAGGAGCATCTCCATCATCTGAAACTCCTTGTTTCCGAGGCGAAGCTCGGCGTCGCCGCAGACGAGCTTGTACGCGGCGCGGTCGAGCGTCAGGTTTTCAAACGAGAGGACGCCCGGCGCGAAGTCGCTCTTGCGGCGGGTCATGGCGCGTATGCGCGCGAGGAGCTCTCCCATCTGGAACGGTTTTGAGAGAAAATCGTCAGCTCCCGCGTCGAGCCCTTCGATCTTGTCTTCGAGCTCGCCCTTCGCTGTGAGGATCAGTATCGGAGAGGTGACTCCTTCGCTCCGGAGCGTGCGAAGAACGCTCATTCCGTCGAGCTCGGGCATCATGATATCGAGGATTATCCCGTCATAGTTTCCGGCGAGCCCCATCTCGAGCGCGTCGCGGCCGTTCAGCGCGGCGTCGACGGTGTAATTGTTGTGCTTCAGTATAGTGCAAAGAGCTTTCGAGAGCTCTATCTCGTCTTCTGCAAGTAAAAGTCTCAAAATACTCCCTCCCTTCTTTTCGGTAAATCTATTCTATAATAAACTCGACCTTTTGTCAACCGAAGTTTCGGCGCCGACAAAAAATCGCTCTTGTTAAATCTCCCTTTTTGCAGTATAATATAGAGGACAGATCTGAAAGGAGTTCGACATGGTACTGATCATCGCGGAAAAACCGAGCCTTGCGAGGAATATCGTCTCAGCCATCGGCAGCATGAACCGCCGCGACGGCTACTTCGAGGGGTCGGGATATATCGTATCGTGGGCTTTCGGCCATCTGTTTTCGCTGGCTGACATAGAACACTACAACCCCGCGCCGGAGGGCTCTTCGGGCTGGACGATGGATAATCTTCCGTGCTTTCCCGAAAAGTTCGATTTCGAGCTGAGGCGCGGAAAAGATAAAAAAGCGGACTCGGGCGTTGCGAAGCAGTTCAATTTGCTGAAGGCTCTTTGCAACAGGGCGGACGTCGACACGATAGTGAACGCGGGGGACGCCGACCGCGAGGGCGAGATCATCGTCAGGCTCTGCGTATCCCACGCGCTGACGACTCCGAAGCGCGAGACGAGGCTCTGGCTCCCCGACCAGACTCCGGAGACCGTAAGGCAGGCTCTGTCCGAGATGAAGGACGAGAGCGAGTACGACAACCTTGCCGCGGAGGGCTTTTCGAGGACGTACATCGACTGGCTGTACGGCGTGAATCTGACGAGGTATGCGACGATAAAGACGGGGACTCTCCTTCGGGTCGGTCGGGTCATCGTTCCGATAGTCAAGGCGATCTACGACCGCGATATGGCGATAAGGAATTTTACGCCTGAGAAGTACTTCGCCGTGATCTCGAAGGAAGAGACCGCGGGCGTTCCGGTGGAGCTTGCGTCGAAGAACAAATTCGACCGCGACAAGATAGGCGACGCGGAGGAGCTCTGCCGCAAATACAACGAGGCGGGAGCCTGCGTCAAGGACGTAAAGCGGCGCAAGACGACGATCCCTCCGGGAAAGCTCTATTCCCTTTCAAAGCTTCAGAACGTGCTCGGAAAGAAGTACAAGATGTCGATGGCGGAGAGCCTCGACACGGTGCAGAAGCTTTACGAGGCGGGGTATCTGACCTATCCGAGGACTAACTCGGAGTACATGGCGACGGCGGAAAAGGGTAAGATAAAAACGATCCTCGAGAACTGCAAAAAGATCGGCTATCCCGTGAAATTCAAGGACTCGAAGCAGATATTCGACGACTCGAAGATCGAGTCTCACTCCGCGATCACGCCGACCTACAAGATCCCGTCGAAGGACAAGCTCACGGAGCGCGAGATGAAGGTCTACTCGACCGTGTTCCGCCGCTTCGTCGCCGTCTTCTGCGCGGAGGACTGCGTTGCGGACAAGACGGAGATGACGGTCGCGGTCGGAGAATACGAGGATTTCACCCTCAAGGGCACGGCGATCCTCGAGCGCGGCTGGATGAAGTACGACGACTCGTCGGTCAAGGACAAGATACTTCCCTCTCTCAAGAAGGGAGACGCGGTCAATATAAACTTCAAGCCGACCGAAAAGGAGACGACTCCTCCCAAGCACTACACGATAGAGACTCTGAACAACTATCTTAAAAACCCGTTCAAGGAAGAAAAAGCCGCCGCAAAAGCGGCGGAGGACACGGACTCCGTCGGTGCGGACGACTCCGAGGAATACCGCGCGGTGTTCGAGGGGCTCGAGCTCGGGACGGAAGCTACGAGGACGGGCATCATCGACAACGCGAGAAAGAGCGGATATATTAATCTGAAGAAGGACGTTTACACGATCCTTCCCGGCGGCGAGTTCCTCATAGAGAGTCTTGTTTCCATGGGCATCTCGATGGACAAGTACAAGACAGCCGAGCTCGGCCGCGCTCTGAAGAAGGTCTTCCGCGGCGAGATGGCGATCGGGGAGAGCGTCGCCCTCGCAAAGAAGGAGATCGCCGAGGTATTCACAAAGAAGGATCTTCCGGTCGAGCTCGATACGGACACGGGAAGCTTCATGGACGTCGTCGGAAAGTGTCCTCTCTGCGGGCGGGACGTGATGAGATACCGCTATACCTACGGCTGTTCCGGCTACAAGGAGGGCTGCACCTTTTCCGTCAGGACTTCGATCTGCAAGAGGAACATCTCGGTCTCGAATATGAAGATGCTTCTCGAGACGGGGCGAACGTCAAAAATAGAGGGCTTTATCTCCAAAAAAGGAAACCCCTTCTCCGCCTCCCTAAAGCTCGAGGGCGGCAAGGCGGTATTTGATTTCAGCTGAAAAAGAACGGGCGGCTCTACCGAGCCGCCCGTAAGGTTTTTCGGCTTTCTTGAAAGAAAGCCTTGCAAAGAACTTTAGAAGCGGGCGCTTGGATAAGCGCCCGTACGCTTTTCTAAAGAGGAAAATCCGTCCTCTGTCATACCGCCATATTAACGACGTAAAATGCCTTTAAAACTATGATCGTACATACTACCGTTTTTCACATAACCACCGAAAAAATAGTTCAACATAAATGCTATTGCCAAGATATCAAACGCAGTAGCAAACCACAGATCGAAAGTTGAGATTTCATATCCTCCGTATTTTTTTACTACTCCGCCATTCAGCCGCATCAGAAACAAATCTGCGATGCAAGTAATAATATAAATTATATCTGTGATTTTGTATTTGGAATTTCTACCGCCCCCAGTTCTTAAGATTAAATAGAAAGCATATAGATGAATTAGAAGCCGTTTGATCACTCTGGACAGACCACCCTCTCCTAAAAGGCGGTCAATTCCGCTAAACATTGTAAAAATTGCAGAGCAAGGACCGGACCACCAACCAAAGGTGAATCCCAATAAGAATAAAACTACATTAAGAATCATTCCGATAAGCAATGACCATCCCATTATTTTTCTTCTCAGTTCAAAATTTGGGTATAATTCTGCTTTTTTATCCATATTAATTACCTCAAAAAACTAAAAGACATAGAGTTTTACTGCTTTCTTGAAAGAAAGCCTTGCAAAGAACTTTAGAAGCGGGCGCTCGAATGAGCGCCCGAGATTTTTACTAAGACGCAGAATCATCCCGGTCTTTTTATTGAGCTGCGTCAACCCTAATTGAGAGTATCACTCCCCAGTCCATCGTTTGGGACACTATCACTTTCTCTTCACCGCATTTGACAATCAGTTCTTTTATCGGATCGCACAACAGATCAATCGTTCCGTTATCGTTCTCCTCAACGAAACTCGAATCATCCAATCTCAGTTGTATTTGCGTATCATTTGCACTATCTACAGTTATTTTGCCGATCCCGTTACGATCAAAGATCACCATTCCGTTTTCTATATCATCGTAGACATTTACTGTTGGCTCCGGTTGATTTTGCGTATCTCCCGTCCATTCTTGTTCTTTAACTGTTAAAATCCGCTTTGAACGACTCATATCGGTTTTTTGACATGCAGATAGACATATCAATATGACCACAAAAAATATAATAATGCTTGCGTATTTCTTTTTCATTTTTTCAAATAATCCCATCATCGTTGTACCCTGTCTTGCATTAAAACCCCGCGATCGCAAGCAGATCGAGCCA
>CADBTH010000201.1 GCA_902797495.1 uncultured Ruminococcus sp. | reverse complement strand
GAGAGTCTGTACTCGTTGATGATCGTGAAGATCTCGTTTATCGCGTCCGCGATCCTGTAGTCCGCGTAAGCGTACGGAGCGGGATCTATCTGATAGATCATGTTGTTCTTTACCGCGTTCAGAGTTCTGAAGGAGTAAGTCTTGACGACCGATTTCGGATCGCTCACCGTGAAGAAGAATACGGGATCAGCCGCGGTTACTTCTTCGGCGGTCGCTTCAAAATAACCTTCCCTGTCCGCGAAAACGCTCTCGCATCCGCAGATGTTGAGTATCTCGCTGATGTAAGTTCCGGAGCCGACCGTCTTCAGAGAGCCGAGGTCGATGAATACCTTGTACTTGTTTACGTACTCGGAGGTTGCGGTCGTCGCCGCGTTCATCTGATTCTCGATCGCGTCCGCGAGACTGTCGCGGCTCGACATGAGCACCTTCTCGACTATCCTCGTCAGAGTGATGACGTCCTGTATCGTGAGTTCGTCGGGGACTTTGATGTACGGTGTATCTCCGGAGAGGAGCTCTTCCGGATTGTAAGACTCTTTGATGAATATCAGATCGGCGTCCTGACTCTCGATGTCATCTTCCGTGATGACGTTGAGAGCGGAGATCGCGGCGGACGTCTCTTCGTCGACCGCGGTGACTACCTTCGCGCTTCCGATGCCGGCGATAGCTCTCGCCGCTTCCGGAGAGAAGCAGACGACGGAATCAATATCGGTCGAAAGCGTTACCATTTCGCCGTCAAAATTCTGAACGGTTACGGTGCTGTCGGGGTCTTCCTCGGGAACGTAGTCCGGGTCTACCTCGAACGCTTTATAAGATCTGCCCGATCCGCAGGATGTGAGAATACATCCGAGAAGGAGCACGAACGCCATAAATAAAGAAACTTTTCTCATTTTGCGATTCCTTTCATGCACAGCATGTGACCTCAAAAAGTACTGCTTTTCATTCATAGTATATATTAGCACACTTTTTTGAAAAGGTCAAGAGAAATCGTCCCGCTTTTATCAGAGTTTACTCTTCTTTTACATTATGTATTATTATATATTTTATACCGCGAGCGGGGCGAGCAGTCCGACGGCGCCCGTCGGCGCGACGCGCTCAGACTCCTTCAGAGCCGCGCGCTCTCTTTCCGTCGCCGCCGTCCCTCCGAACTCTCCGGGTATCGGCGATCCCTCACAGAGCGTGAGATAGAACGATCCGCCGAGGCATGAGAGGGAAGAGTCGCCGCGGTACGCGAGGGACAGCGCAAGACACGCGCGAAGAAGGGACGGCGCGTCGTCGAACCTGTAAGTCTCCCCGCCGCGCCGCTCTCCAGTTCCGAAGAACGAAGGATCGGTACCGCATCCGCTTTTCGTGTGTTCCATATTCCGCCTCCCGTCGCCGACGTTACCCCGAATCGCCTCGAAAAAGATCTGACATCCGCCCCGCGCCGACTCGAAAAGAGTGATCTTCAGCGTGCCGTCGGGATCGGCGAATCCCGCCGCCGCGATCCCCGGCAGGAGAGACGATACCGCCTTTTCCGCGACGCCGCCTCCGAGCGCCGACACCTCTTCCTCCGTCAGTATAACGAGTATTTTTCCGTCTGTGAGCTTTATACTTTCCACTTTTCCGTCACCTCGCTGCATACTATTATAATATGCCGCGCCCGAAAAAGAAACACAAAATAATTACCATAAAAGGATAGCCGCGGAAACTTGGTTTCCGCGGCTCTTATAAAAGTTTTCGGGATCAAAGCCCTTTTTCAAAAGGGCTTTGCGGGGTTCGGGGCGGCGCCCCGGGTATCATTTCAGATTATCTTTCAAATACTGTAACTCACCCTCCGAGAGGTAACGCCACTCGCCCGACGGCAGGTTACCGAGCTCTATCTCGCCGATCCTCACGCGGCAGAGCGACATGACGGTCAGCGAGCACTTCTCGCACATCTTTCTTATCTGACGGTTTCGACCCTCAGAGAGCGTGAACTCGAGGGAGGAGTACTCGCATCCCGAGCGGTCGACCTTCCCGCGCGAGATCAGCCTCACCCCTACCGGTCTCAGACGGTAGCCGTCTATCGTCATCGGCGCTCTGAGAGCGGCCAGATCTTCGTCCGTCACCGTCCCCTTTATCTTGACCGTGTAAACCTTCTTCAGCTCACCGGACGGGTGAGTCATTTTGTTCGTGAGGTCTCCGTCGTCGGTCAGAAGGATGATTCCCTCCGAGAACATATCGAGCCGCCCGACCGGATATACCCTCACGCCGACGTCCTTTACGAGGTCGAGAACGCTCTCGCGCCCCTTCTCGTCCTTCGCCGTCGTAACGTAGCCGAGAGGCTTGTTCAGCACTATGTAAGTGCGCTCGCGGTCGGGAGCGCACTTTATCTTTTTACCGCTCCAGGTTATCACGTCGCCCTCGGGATCGGCGCGGTCACCGAGAGAGGCGACCTCACCGTTCACCCTCACGTTCCCCGCTTCGATCTCGCGCTCCGCGGCGCGGCGGGACATGATCCCCGCGTCCGAAAATATCTTCTGAAGTCTTATCTTTTCCATTTATATACCGAAAAACTCTTTTATTCTGTCTATCAGTCTTTTGTTCTGCGGCGGCAAAACGTCCTCCGTCGCCACCATGTCGGCCTCTCCCACGATCCGTCCGCCGGATACCGCCCTGACTTTGCCTATCGGGTCGCCCTCGTATATCGGGAGCGCGGGAAATCTGTCTCCGTAAAAGACGAAAGTTACTTCGCCGCCGTTCCTCACAGTCGCCTCTATCGCCTCGCCGTTCACCGCGCGAACGTACCCCGCGCCGAAAACGTGAAGCGCCTTTTCGATCTCTCCCGCCTCGCACAGAACCTCGTGAGAGCAGAGCCCGAATCCGAGATCGAGAAGCGTCCTGTGGTCTTCCCAGTCGTTCGGCGCGTCGAGAGTAACACAGACGAGAGTCACGCCGCCGCGCTTCGCGCACGAGACAAGACACCGCCCGCTGTCCTTCGTGAATCCGGTCTTCACGCCGCACGCGCCGTCGTAGGAGAAGAGAAGCCTGTTGTGGTTGCGCACCGGCTTCTTCTCACACCCGTTCACCGTTACGACGTACTCCTTCGTCCCCGCGACGGCGGCAAAATCCTCGTTTCTCATCGCGTAGGCGGCGAGGAGCGCGAAGTCGCGAGCCGTAGTATAGTGTCCGTCGCTTGGCAGTCCGTGCGGATTCGTAAAGTGAGTCGACGTCATGCCGAGAGACTCGGCCTTACCGTTCATCATTTCGGCGAAGGACTCCTCAGACCCCGCAGAAAAGACGGCGAGAGCCGACGCCGCGTCGTTCGCGGAGCGAAGCATCGCGCCGTATACGAGATCCTTTACGCTAACTCGGTCGCCCGCTTTGAGATAGAGGGAAGAGCCTTCGATCCCGGCGGACTCGTCCGTCACCGCGACCTCGTCAGACGCGTCGAGCGTCTCGAGCGCGATCAGGCACGTCATGATCTTCGTCGTGCTCGCCATCGGCACTCGCTCGTCGGCATTCTTTTCAAACAGTACGTCGCCGTCCGCCGTCATCAGAACGGCGCACCGCGCTGAAACGGAGGGGGACGACGCTCCGACGGGGAGCGACAGTATCGCTGCGAATACGGCGCAAAGAATCTTTTTCACGGGTATGCTCCTTACCTTGTTTTAAGAAAGTATACCCGGCTTGAGCCTTGTCTATACGAGGTCAGATCTCCTCGACGTCCTCGTCTTTGTTCTTCTTGTTTCTCTTGAATGCGGACTTGATCTTGCCGATCAGCTCGGGAGAACGCTCTACGAGACCGACGACGTCTCCGATGGGATCGGGAGTTTTTCCGTCGTCGCCGACGTTGAGAAGTTCGACGCGACCGTCCTTGTCGATAACGATGAAGCAGACAGGAGTCACGCTGACGCCGCTTCCGCCGCCGCCGCCGAAGTTCTTGTCCGCTTTTTCAACTTTCGACGCGTAGTCGAGCCCGCCCGTCACGTAGCCGAGGGAGAGCTTCGATACGGGAATGATCGTCGTTCCCGCGTTCGTCTGTATCGGCGTGCCGATGATGGTGTCGCCGCCCGCAACGCTCTTGAGGCTGTTGAGGGAAGCCTCGATCATTTCGCTCATTCTGTTGTCGCTCATGGTTAAACCTCTCTTTATTTTGACTTTTTGATTTTCGTTTTTATAAAGCTCAAGAGCACCTTGAGCCCGTAGTGGATCGCCCAGATGACTCTGAGCCTGAATCTGACGTCCACGTCGTACTTCATCTCGTCCGACGTGAAGTCCGGCTCTATCGCCACGTTCTTCGCGCTTCCGCGCTCGAGAACGGCGAAGTGGTCTATCAGCTCGAAGAGTATCGACGCCGAAGCCTTCGCGCCTCCGCAGGCGAGCGCCGTCGACGCGGCGTCGCCGGTAGCGACTCTCACGTGAAGCTTCGCGCTCCTGAAGTGTATCTTGCCGACGAACTTCGGAAGGATCCGCTTCACCTCGCGTATCAGCTCGAAGAGCGCCTCCCGCTTTTCGCGCTTCTTTTGTTTTTCAGCCGCCTTCGCCGCCTCATCGTCGACGGCGGCGGGCTCTTCCTCTTTCTTTTTCTTCTTTTTCTTCGGTTTCTTTTCTTTGGGTTTCTTAGGTTTCTTCGCCTTCTTTTTCTTGCCGAGCCGGTACCTGATAAGCCCGTAAGTCACCGTCACCGACATCTCGTCGTCGTAACGGAGAATGATCCCCGCGAAACGGGTGAGGAGAAAAACGATCAAGGCAAGTATCGCCCCGATTATAATGAGCGCCGTCACCGTTATCCTCCTTTCAGTCGTCCTTGAAGATCTTTATTTTGCGCCTTCCTCCGGCGCTTCGTCGACGTTCGGCAGGGTCTGCTGTTTTTCGTCCGCCGTCGAGATCGAGACCTCGGGAAGATCGGACAGAGACTGCATCCCGAATACTCTTAAAAAGTCGTCCGTCGTGCGGTAGAGAAGGGGTCGTCCGGGGACGTCGAGCCTGCCGCAGACCTCGATCAGATGCTTGTCCGTGAGTGACGTCACCGCGTAGCTCGAATCGACTCCGCGCACCGTGTCGACGTACGCGCGGGTCACGGGCTCGTTGTATGCGATGATCGCCAGCACCTCGATCGACGACGGGGAAAGATTGCCTCCGCGCCTGATGCCGAGAGCCTCGCGCACCTCGGGGCTGAACTCCTCCTTGGTGCAGAGCTGACACGCGTCGTCGAAGGTCAGAAGGATCACGCCGCGCGGCGCCTCGCCGCCGTTGTACTCCTTTGCGTACTCGTGAACGATATCCTTCGCCTGCCCGGTCGTTATCTTCAGCACCTGCGCGATCTTCTCGTATTTAACGGGATAACCGGCGGCGAAAAGGATCGCCTCGATAACGCTCTTCGCCCTGTATCTGAATTCCGCGGAGTTGACGTCGACAGTCTCCTCCGCCGGAGCGTCCATGATTTCGATATCTGTCATTTTTCTTTATCCT
>CADBTH010000200.1 GCA_902797495.1 uncultured Ruminococcus sp. | reverse complement strand
GCTATTCTTACAAAGAACGGCGTTATCAAATAATCTCCCTTGAGGTGACGAAATGATAAGCTACACAAAACTGCTTGAGGATATGACTAAAGCTATCGTTGAACATCCCGACGAAGTTAATGTATCTCAGGACGGCGAAGAGGGAGAGGACATCGTTCTCACACTCAACGTTGCCGAGAGCGACATGGGAATGGTCATCGGAAAGCACGGAAATATCGCAAAAGCTCTTCGCACCGTGGTCAAGGCCGCGGGCAAACTTGACGATAAGAAAATAACCGTCGAGATCAAATAAACAAAAAAGGAGACCGTCAAGGTCTCCTTTTTGTTTTTGTTTGTTATCTCATTCCCTTGTCGTAAGGAATACCCTCCGCCTTCGGAGCGCGGGAGCGCTTTGAAGTGAACATGAGGACGAGGAGAACTGCGACGTAAGGGATAAGATTGTAGAAGTACATCGGAAGTCCGAGCTCTTTGAGGAAATAAACGTCCTGTCCGTTTATGTTGATCTTGAGCTGGTCGTAGATAACGCCGAGGCACTTTAAGAATCCGAAGAGGAAAGCTCCGAGTACTATACCGAGCGGCTTCCAGTTACCGAAGATCATGATAGCGAGAGCTAAGAATCCCATGCCGGCTACGGCTCCGGAAGCGGTGCCGTTAGCGACAGTCGCGATATAGATATAACCGCCGAGCCCTGCGAGCGCGCCGGAGATCGTCGTTCCGAGATAGCGCATCTTGAAGACGTTGATACCAACGCTTGCCGCCGCCTGAGGATGTTCGCCGCAGGCTCTGAGTCTCAGACCCGTCTTCGTCTTATAGATGAAGATCGACAGGATGATAAACAGAGCGATACCGATATAAGTCGAGATGTACGCTTTGTCGAAGAACGTTCTTCCGACGGGACCGAGATCGTTATTGAGAATAACGTATCCGAAGTCCTTAGTCTGCCCTGCACTGTTTACCGCGGGCACCATTTCAAGCTGGTCCTTCGCGAAGAAGATCTTGATGATGAAGAGCGCGATAGCGGGAGCGAGCATATTGAGCGCCGTGCCGCCTATCGTCTGATCGGCTTTCAAGTTGATTGATGAAAATGAAAGCAGCAGCGAGAAGAGCGCTCCGGCAATCGCCGCAACGAGCATTGACAGAATGAACGTCAGCTGGTTGTGATCGACGAAGAAAGGATTCCCTCTGAAAAGGTATGCCGCGAGAGCTCCGACGAATGCTCCGAAGATCATTATACCGTCGAGAGCTATATTGATAATACCGCTTCGCTCGGCGTACATACCTGCGAGTGCAACTATAAGAAGAGGGATCGTGAAAATAAGAGTTTTTTGAATTAAGAAAATCATACTTCACTTCCTCCTTCCGCAGTTTTTGCTTCTGCCGCATTGTCTGCGGCGGGTGTCGGGTCTTCGGTGCCGTAACCGACGTTTTTGGGCTTTTTCTTCTTGCCCGATTTAGCGATCAGATCCTTGATCAGCTTGGAGAATCCGGAGAAGTAAATTATCACGGCTACGATCAAAGGAGACACGTATTCGTTGAACGAGGACTGAGCCGAAAGGTTCGAGCCGCCGACTCCGATATACTTGAGGAATATCGCCGAGAAAATTACTCCTATCGGGTTGTTGCTTGCAAGGAGAGCCGCGGGAATACCGTTGAATCCGTCAGCGGGGAGAGTCAGGTAAGTGTTCCACTTGAAGTCCTGAGACCCGTTGAGGCACCAGAGCGCCGCGCCACAAGCGGCAAGACCGCCTGCAATCGCCATTGAAAGGATTATGTTGCGCTTTTCGTTCATTCCGGCGTATTTGGACGCGTTTTTGTTGAATCCGCAAGCCTTAAGCTCGTAACCGAACGTCGTCTTGTTCATAACGATATAAAGAATTACCGCTATGGCGGAGGCGATCATTATACTGATGTCGAGATAAGAGTTGTTGAACAGTTTGTCGAGCCCGAGAGTCGGGGTAGCTACACCGTTGTACGATGTCTTATTGATGAAGTTTATCTTCGTCTCAGCATAGTTGACGAACTTCTCTTTCGTTGAGTTGAACACCCACGAAACGACGTTCGCGGCGATCCAGTTCGTCATGATGCAGACGATGACTTCGTTTACGTTGAATTTTGCTTTGAAGAAGCCGGGTATCGCGCCCCAAAGCACTCCGAGAAGAGTTCCTGCAAGAAGAGCGAGAATCCATACGATCCACACGGGAACCACCGTCGTCGGTATAGAGAGGGATACGATCAAGGCTCCCATAGCGCCCATCAGATACTGTCCCGGAGCTCCGATATTGAACAGTCCCGTCTTGAAAGCTATAGCAACGGACAGGCCCGTCATAATAAGAGGAGTCGCCTGGAAGAGCATATTTCCAAGCTGGAAGAGGATATCGCCCGAGTTGCCGGCGGAGAAAGGCCCGCCGAGGACTGTCACGATGCCTTTGAGAGAATCGGAAACGGACATATCCTTGTTGCATACGGATATCAGAAGGAGGACTATGAATCCCACTATAAGTCCGCCGAGTATCGAAACGAGAGAAGCTATGACGGACGACACGCCCGGTTTCTTGAAGAACGGCGTCTTCTCTCTGACCTGATCGTTCTTATTCATATCAGCCATTCGTGTCATCTCCTTTCTCATTCTGTCGCTTTGCTCCGGACATATAGAGTCCGAGTTCCTGGATCGTGGTTTCCTTCGGGTCAAGCTCGCCAGTGATCTCGCCTTCGTACATTACGAGTATCCTGTCGGAAAGCGACATTACCTCGTCAAGTTCGAGGGAGATAAGAAGTACCGCAGCTCCTGCGTCGCGGGTCGCAACTATCTGTTCGTGTATAAACTCGATAGCTCCGACGTCAAGGCCTCTCGTGGGCTGAACTGCGATCAGAAGATCGTGCTTCCTGTCGAGCTCTCTGGCGATGATAGCCTTCTGCTGGTTGCCGCCCGACATTGCTCTCGCGGGAGTCAGAGATCCCTGACCGGATCTGACGTCGAATTTTTCGATCAGTCTGTCCGAATACTCTCTGACGTTCTTGAATTTTATAAACTTGTGATTCTGAAATTCAGGCTCAAAATATCTTTGAAGGACCAGATTCTGCTCGAGCGTGTAGTCGAGGATCAGACCGTGTTTGTGTCTGTCTTCGGGGATGTGGCTGACGCCGTGCGTGTTCTTGTATCTGATAGATTTCTTAGTTATATCTTCACCCTTAAGAATGATGGCGCTTCCCGATTCGGCTTTTTCAAGACCTGTCAGCGCGGTCACGAACTCGCTCTGACCGTTTCCGTCGATACCGGCTATGCAGACGATCTCGCCGCGTCTTACGTTGAGAGAAACGTTATTGACCGCGTTCTTTTTATGCAGCTTGCTCTTTACCGTGAGATTCTTGACCTCGAGAACCGTTTCTCCCGGTTCGGACGGAGTCTTGTCTACGGAGAACTTGACGTTTCTGCCGACCATCATGTTGGAGAGCTCTTCTTTGGTCGTATCCGCAATATTGACCGTTCCGACGTACTTTCCTTTTCTGAGGACCGTACATCTGTCCGCAACTTCCATGATCTCGTTCAGCTTGTGAGAAATGAAAAGAATGGACTTTCCTTCGCGAGCAAGTCCTCTGATGATGTTCATCAGTTCCCCGATCTCCTGAGGCGTGAGCACCGCCGTCGGTTCGTCGAAGATAAGTATCTCGTTGTCGCGGTACAGCATTTTAAGTATCTCTGTTCTTTGCTGCATACCGACCGTGATATCCTCAACGAGCGCGTCGGGGTCAACGTTCAGACCGTAGCTTTCCGAAAGCTCGAGAACGCGGCGTCTCGCGTCCTTTTTCTTGAGGAATCCGAGCGTATTCGGCTCGACCCCGAGGATGATGTTGTCAAGCACGGTAAACACGTCGACGAGCTTGAAGTGCTGATGTACCATTCCGATACCGAGGTCGTTTGCGTCGTTCGGGTCGTTTATGGTTACTTTCTTGCCGTTCTTATATATTTCGCCGTATTCGGGCTGATACAGTCCGAAAAGGACTGACATCAGGGTGGATTTACCCGCGCCGTTTTCGCCGAGCAGCGCGTGTATCTCGCCTCGCTTCAACTGAAGAGTGATGTTATCGTTTGCAATGATACCCGGAAACATCTTTGTGATATTCCGCATCTCGATAACGTACGGCTCTCCGTTTTCTGCGGCATTATTATTTTTATTCGGTTCGTTATTCATTGCGACACCTTTACAAAAATGATTTGAATATCAAAAAGGGATGGCGTTGCCGCCATCCCCCAATGGTATTGATTACTCTTCGACTGTAACAGTTACGTTCGTCCAGCCTTCGGTAACGTCTTCGGGAACTTCAGCAACGGGAGTGATTTCTCCGCTCTTGATCTTTGCGAAGAGTTCGTTGTACTGATCGAGTGTGAAGTTTTCAAGACGCCATGTGTCTGTAGGAAGACCTGTAGCATCGTCAGCAGCACCGAGGTTCTGAGCAACGTTTGCGAGCTCTGCATCCCACTTGCCGTCATAGAACTGGCCGAGGACCTTCTCAACAGAAACGGACAGACCCTTAACAGCAGATGTGATGACCTTCTCGGATTCACCGGACTGGTCGACGTCGACGCCGATGATCTTAGCGTTCTCATATTCGCCTGCCGCAGATTTAACGGACTGGAACATGGAACCGCCGCATGCGAATACT
>CADBTH010000199.1 GCA_902797495.1 uncultured Ruminococcus sp. | reverse complement strand
TCAGTACGGACAAAAATAATGAAATAGCTTTTTTCACAGTATCCCTCCTTTGTATTTCTGACTTTAGTATACATTATTGATAATCTTCAAACAATAAACCCGTTTGAGAGTTTCATTTAAAGCCCTGTTTAACTTTATTTAAATATTCTTGTCATTTTTATGAAAAAAGTACACACATTCGTCTTCGACGATGTGTGTACTTCATATTTTTACGTTTATTCAGTCTTGTAAACGCTCCATGACGCTCATGTAAGCGGGTCTTATTATTTTATCCATGCAGATCAGCTCTTCGATCCTGTGTGCGCTCCATCCGACGATCCTCGCTATCGCGAACATCGCCGTATAAAGCTCGCGCGGGATCCCGAGCATCTCGTAAACGAATCCGCTGTAAAAGTCGACGTTCGGGCTGACACCCTTGAAGATGCGTCTCTTCTCGGCGATGATCTTCGGCGCCATCTCCTCTATGGAGAGATAGAGTTCAAAGTCGGGCTCGCGGTGCTTCTCCTGGACGAGCTCTTCGACGTATTTTTTAAAGACTCTTTCTCTCGGGTCGGAGAGCGAGTATACCGCATGACCCATACCGTAAACGAGTCCTTTTCCGTCGAACGCCTTCTTGTCTATTATCTTCTCAAGATAGCTTCCGACTTCCTCTCTGTCGGAATAGTCTCTGACGTGAGCCTTTATATCAGAGATCATATCCATTACTTTGATATTCGCTCCGCCGTGTTTCGGACCCTTGAGAGACGACATCGCGGCGGCGATAGTAGAATATGTATCGGAGCCCGACGAAGTTACGACGCGGGTCGTGAACGTGGAGTTATTACCGCCACCGTGCTCCATGTGGAGGATGAGCGCAGTGTCGAGAACTTTCGCTTCCGTTCCCGTATACGATTTGTCGGGTCGAAGCATCATCAGTATGTTCTCGGCGGTAGAAAGCGACGGGTCGGGGCGGTGGATTATCATACTGTCGCCGTTTTCGGAATAGTTGAATGCATGATATCCGTAGACCGCGAGAAGCGGAAACTCGGCGATCAGTCTGACGCATTGCCTCAGAGTGTTCTCTACGCACGTGTCGAGCGCGAGTTCGTCGTAGCTTGCGAGGGTCAGTATGCTTCTCGTCATACTGTTCATAATGTCTCCGCTCGGAGCTTTCATTATTACGTCTCTCGTAAAATTCGAGGGGAGTGTTCTGTACTGTCCGATCAGATCCGAAAACTCGCGAAGCTCCTTTACGTCTGGAAGCTCTCCCATTATGAGCAGATACGCGATCTTTTCAAACCCGAGTCTGTTTCCCAGGGACGAGATCAGGTCTTCCACTCTGTATCCGCGGTACCATAGCTCGCCGTCGCAAGGCACTTTCTGACCTCCGACGATCTTTGAGGAATTTACCTCCGATATATTTGTGAGTCCCGCGAGGACGCCCTTTCCCTTTTCGTCGCGAAGTCCCTTCTTGACTCCGTACTCATCATAAAGACGGGGAGCGATATAGTCGTGTTTTCGGCATATCGCCTCGTGTTCCGAGTAATAATTCTCAAGCTTCATCTTCCGCCTCCTCGTTCTCAAGCTCGGTGCTCAGCACAGTAACGAATTTTTTGAGCATCTGGAGCATCTTCTTCATATCATCTTTTCCGAATCTGTCGATAACTCTTGCAAAGAACTCCTCTATCTTGTTTTCGCGCTCTTCAAGCAGTTTTCTGCCTTCGTACGTTATAGAAACGTACGTCCCTTCAGTGCCGTCTCCGTCGTGCTCCCACACGACGAGCCCCATATCTGTCAGCTTACCGACCGTTTTCGAGGTCTTTCTGATCGAAATATCCATCTTGTCCGCAAGATCCTTAAGATACGTCTTTCCCTCGTACGGTCCGTCAACGTCGGAAACGGATATTTCGTGAAGAGTCAGATACTCCGACATACTGATGTCGGCGAATTTGATATTCATCTGACTGTTGCTCATCTCGTATCTGAGCTTTATGAGCTCATCGATCAGCGTTCTGTATTCGGCGCTATAGTTCATACAACCTACCCTTCATTAATTGATCTTCGTAATAAAAACAAAAAGACGGCGGAGTTTTTGTCCTTCCGCCGTCCGATCTTATCTTTCGTCCTTCTTCTTCGGTTTGAACGCCCTTGACATAAGCTTTCCGTGATACCCGCATAGATAGGTCCCCCATATGAAAAGGATCGCGGGAAAAGAAGTCGCAAACAGGTATACGGAATAAGCGAGCGTCTGACCTGTCTCGGCGATATTACGGCCGAGCTGTCCGAAAAGCGCGAGCGCAAAACCGACGTATGGCATCGCCAGGATATACGCTATCATGGCGCTGACGTTAGATACGGCGTTTAAAAATCCGGAACTGACGGATAACGATTCTCTCAAAACGGAGATCAAAAGATAGATCCCGCCGGATATTATCATAGGCAAAGCGAATATGAGACCGATCTTTAGCCCCTGATGAGGTCTTGCGTCCAGTCTTCCTCCGTCGACTCTGATCCTGTCCTTCGCGCCGACTTCCCAAACAGCCAGATATATAAGATATGCGTAAAAAAAGGTGCCGATAACGCCGCCGATGATATAGACGGTCAATGCGTGCTCGGGATTCTTTTCAGCGAAAAAGATAGCAATAGAAGAAAGCATAAAACCGAAAACGGCCGCGCCGAAAAGGTTGAGCCACAGCTTTCTTATAGTCTTACCGTATTCTTTCCAAATCATAGTCCGGATCCGTCCGAATGAATATAATAATTTGTCTTTAATTTATTTTATAATAAATCGCGGATTAATACAAGTGATTAAACGCAAAATTTACATTGTGTACAAATATACATGGATGTAGAAAGTTAATAAAAGCCGCGTCTGACGCGGCTTTTATTCATACCGGCTGAAGGTCGGATGCTCTTACGAAAGTAGGGGTGATCTCCCGGAGCTTCGATTCGACGAGTTCCATCATTTCGTCGTCCGACTTTTCGTCGTCGTTGACGATATCCCAGAGCTCTCCGAGTTGTTTTTTCAGAAGGTCCTGATCTATCTCTATGGGCATTCCAATGTGGATCCTGTCCTTTTCGGTAGTTCTTATTCCCTCTTCGTCCATCAGCAGTTCTTCATAGAGCTTTTCTCCGGGGCGAAGACCGATGTATTCGATATCGATATCTTTTCCGGAGAGGCTGATCATTTTTTTAGCGAGATCGACGATCTTTACGGGTTCTCCCATATCGAGCACGAATATCTCGCCGCCCTTTCCGATCGCTCCCGTGACGAGCACGAGCTGAACGGCTTCGGGGATCGTCATGAAGTACCTGATGATATCGGGGTGAGTTACCGTGACGGGACCGCCCTCCGCTATCTGTTTTTTGAAAAGAGGGATGACCGAGCCGTTTGAGCCGAGGACGTTACCGAATCTGACGCACGAAAAGCTCGTGCCGCCCTCTTCGTTTATCATCGACTGAATGACCATCTCACAGACGCGCTTCGTCGCGCCCATGATATTCGTCGGGTTGACGGCTTTGTCCGTCGAGATCATAATAAACTTACCTACGCCGTTTTTCCTTGCGGCATTCGCAACGTTGATCGTACCGAAAATATTGTTTTTGACGGCTTCCGCCGGAGAGAACTCCATGAGCGGTACGTGCTTGTGAGCCGCGGCATGGATAACGAGATCGGGCTTGAACGTTCTGATAATGTGCTCGATCCTCGAATAGTCCCGGACTGACGCGATCAGAACTTTGAGATCAAGCGCGTTTCCGTAGGTGCGGATAAGTTCCTGCTGGATATCGTAAGCGTTGTTTTCGTATATGTCGACTATTATAAGTCTTTTCGGTTCGTTTGCCGATACCTGACGGCAAAGCTCCGAACCGATCGAGCCTCCGCCTCCCGTGATGAGGACAACTTTTCCTCTTATGAAGCTGAGGACTTCCGGGCTGACGATGTCTACCGCGTTCCTGCCGAGGAGCTCGTCGGGAGTTATATCGCGGACTCTGTTGAGAAAGTTTTTGTCATCGCTTTCGAAATCGATGAGCTTAGGCAGTATCTTGACTTCGGCGCCGGTCTTTCCGCATTTTTCGATTATCGCGGATATCTGTTTATTCGTCGCAGAAGGCATCGATATAATTATCTGTTCGATCTTATACTTTTTTGCAAGGTGAGGAATGTCGTCGGAGGAACCGGAGACTCTGAGTCCGTTGAAGGTCTTGCCAATTTTCGACACGTCGTCGTCGATACCGACGACCGGATTTACGTTCGTGCTTCGCGAGATCTTTATCTCGGAAAGCATATGATAGCAGGCGTCCCCGCATCCGACGATCATCGTTCTCTTCGATTTATCCTTGGTCTTGTTTTTCGAACCCGAAACGATGTCTCTGTAGACTCTGTAAACGATCCTGAATATGACGTGCGCTCCCGCGACACAAGTCGCGATAAGCAGATAGAAGAAGAACGGGACCTTCTCGTCGAACGACCAGCGGCTGATGATGAAGAAGAGCCCTCCCGCCGTAAACGAAGCGACGGTGCATATCAGAAATTCCTTCGCTTCCGCGTATTTCCAAAGGCTTCTGTACGTTCCGAACAGGAAGAGTATCACGAAATATACCGGGAGCATGACGCCGAGAGATTCGGCAAACATACCGTCCAGTTCCCTGATGTATGGCGACGTGTAATGATAGCAGAAAGCAAAAACTAAAACGACCAGGATCATATCTGCGATCATCAACAGTAAATCCCTGATTTTAACTTTCAAAGCAATGACCTTACCGGTTTAAAACCGACCTTTCAAAGTTCTCAAGCTCATGAAGTCTATCCGTAGACAACTTACTGAGAATCTTCTCCGTTTTTTCAAGCCCGCTTTCGGATACTTTCTCCGGACTGTGGATATCACACCCGAAAACGAGATCGTATCCGCTTTTCAGCGTTTTTTTGATCAGAGAAGATCCTGAAAAAGTATTCGCCGATTCGCAGTTCAACTGAAGAATAAAGTCTCCGTTGTAAAACATATCGGAAAACTCGCTCTTTGAGTAGAATCCGGTATATCTGTTGATATGAGCCATTACGGGGGTCACTTTCAGCTGATACATGATATTGTATACTTCCTCGAGCTCCCAGCCTTCGAACTTTCTGAAAGGAAGCTCGAGAAGTATGCGGTCGCAGCCTTCATAACACAACTCTTTGAGCCGTTCTCTCTCCGAAAGATTCCGGTAGAGATGAACTTCAGCTCCGAGCGTGACGTGCGGCAGAGTCTCTCTGTCGATACCGTTCGTATCGATATACTCGTTCAAAGCTCTGACTGCCCCTGCACGGTGTTCGAGGAAAGAAGACACCCGTTCTCCGTGCTTGGCAAAATGAGGCGTTGCGCAAACGCGCTCGATCCCGTTCCGCTTGAGATACTGAAGTATCTCCACGGACTGAGCCGGAGTTTTTGCGCCGTCATCGATACCGGGTAAAAAATGCGAATGAAAATCAATTTTCATAATTATTACACCGATAGACGTTTTACATTGATCCGGCGGCGATCAATAGCCGTATTTCTTATAGTAATACTTGCCGTATTTACCGTATTTTTTATTGTATGAAAGTCCGATCGCCTGATTCGTCGTATTGGAGAGGAACGCTCCCAGAATGTGAACGTTCGCAAGGTTTGCGCTCTCAACGGATTTTTTGAGGTTGTCGTGCTTGCATATGGACGGGCACACCGCGAGGAGGATACCCGCCGTATGAGTTGCAAACGTGAGAGCGTCGGAAACGACGTTCAGCGGAGGCGTGTCGACGACGACGTAGTCGTAAAGCCCCGACAGTTCTCCGAGAAGGTCTCTCATCGCCTTCGAGCCGAGAAGCTCGGAAGGATTGGAGGGTATTTTGCCTGAAGTGAGCAGATCGAGATTCGGTCTGACTTCTTTTTTAAGGGCGACGTCGAGAACGGTCTCGCCGACGAGTACCGTCGACAGTCCGCGAACGTTGCTCGCCGCAAAGAGTTTATTCTGAACGGGCTTTCGAAGGTCCGCGTCAACGAGAAGCACTTTTGATCCGGTCTGAGCGAGAACGATCGCAAGGTTTGCGCTCGATATCGACTTGCCCTCGCCCGGAAGCGAGCTTGAAAGGACGAAAACGTTCTTGAATTCTGCGTCTTCGGTCGCGGCGACCGCAAACATCAGATTCGTTCTCAGAGTCTTGTAAGCTTCAGCTATATAGAAAGACGTCTTCGAACTTACGAGCATGTCCGAATTGTAATTCTTGACGTTCTTCTTTTTCTTATCTGTGCTCATAATACGTCGTGTACCTTTCTTTAGATTTTACGTTGAAGTTCGGGATATCGCTGAGAACGGGTATTCCGTACTGCTGAGTGATCTCTTCTTTAGACCTGATCCTGTTGTCAAGCAGGTACGCGACGACTAATATGACCGCCATACCGCCCGCGCCGAGCAGTCCGAACATAACTGCGCTCCTCATATTCGGGAGATTTCCTTTATAAGGAGCCTGCGCTTCGTCAAGCGGGTTTGCCGCACCGACCATGATCTTCTCTTTCAGCACCTTGGGCACGACTTTGAGGATCGCGTTGCAGCTGTCGACGGCGCGCTCCGGGTCGTCGCTCGTTACCGAGATCGACATGACTTCAGTCTCGGCGACCGACGAGATGTTGATGGCGCCGATATTCCACGCGTTGTATTCGTAAGGAGTGTAGGTATTGCCCTCCTCCGCCGCGGCGTCGACTTTCGCCTGCTCCATTGAGTTGAGCTGATCGGCGATCTGCGACTTAACGAGATTCGTATTGATGACCTGCGCACAGGTGTTGATGAGTTTGGACGCGCTGTAAGTGTCGCTCGTATTGTAGTAGAACTTCGTTTCGTTCGAGTTCGTGACGTACATCGTAGCGTTGGACGTCCACGTCGGCATCTTTTTCTTTTCTACGAACCACCATTTGTAGCTGAACAGAAGAGCGAATGCGATGACTATCAGCCAGAGCTTTTTGAGCAGCAGCAGACCGAGATCTTTGAAATCTATATCAAGAAGGCTGCCGTTGTTGCTGTTGTTGTTATTATTCACGATAATACACCTCAACTGTTTATTTTACGTTAACCGAACGGTTAGTTATGACCTCTTCATGGAAACGGTAAGTTTACCGATATCGAGTTCAACCTCGCCTTTGTACTCTGTTCCGTCGAACGCTTCCGCGGCAACTTCCGCGAGAAGCTCGTCGCCGATGTAGCTGCGGTTGTCGGAGACGATCTTCATGGCTTTCTCATCGCCCTCGAAGAATACGTCGATCCTGTCGGAGACGTTGAAATCGGCTTCTTTTCTGAATACCTGGCACTGGCGTAGGATATCTCTGAGATATCCTTCTGCGAGAAGGTCGTCCGTCAGCTCGGTATCGACGCTGACGATCAGATCTCCGTCCTTAACGATGAGAACGTTGTCTCTCGCGTGGCTGGTAAGCGCGAACAGATCTGCCGGCATCGCGGCGTCGTATCCCGCGACGTGTACTTCTCCGCCCGCTTCGATCTCACGCACCGTGCTTGCCATGTCTTCTGCGGACAGTCCCGCGAGAAGTCCCTTCACTCGGTTGACGTCGCCCTTGAGGTAAGCTCCGGCTTTCCTGAAGTCGAGGGACGCGGTCTTAACTTCGAGCGCGTCGGGAGAATCGAGTACTTTGAGCTCTTTGATATTGACTTCGCCGAGCATGATCGGTATCAGTGTATCCTCGATATCGAGCTTGCCGTTTTCGAGACAGAGGTAAAGAGTCGAGAGAGGCTGACGGATCCTGATCTGCTTTTCGTTTCTCAGCTTGAGTACGAGGGAGATGATATTTCTGACCTCATCGACACTTCCGATGACGTGCGAATACTTTTCAATGCCTTCGATAGGCTCCGGCCAGTCTGTCAGATGGACTGACTCTGCGCTCTCGGTGGAGTATCTGAGAACGACTTCCTGCCATACGTATTCGGTCATGAAGGGGATCACGGGAGCCATGATCTGCGTGATCGTCTTGATCGCGTACATCATGACGGTGTAAGCAGTGTTCTTGTCGTCCGTGTCTTCCACCTTCCAGAAGCGGCGGCGGTTGACTCTGATATAGAAGTTGGAGATGTCGTCGACCGCTTTTTCGAAGTATGCGATGACGTCCTTCGTCGAATAGTTTTCCATAGCCTCGGTCGCGCTCTTGACGAAGTCGCCTACGAGAGCGAGGAGCCACTTGTCGACGAGAGAGAGCTTCTCAACGTCGATCTTCGTGACGTCGACCTTCGGATGATCGATCTCGGCGTAAGTTGCGAAGAACGTGGAAAGATTCCAGTAAGCGAGGAGCTTTCTCTTCGCTTCGGCTCCGAGATTGAATCCGTAGCGGACGTCGTTCGTGATCGGTGACGCCGCGTAGATATATCTCGACGGGTCGGCTCCCACTTTGTCGGCGGCCTCGTCGAATCTGATCATGAATCCGGTCTTCGAGAATCT
>CADBTH010000198.1 GCA_902797495.1 uncultured Ruminococcus sp. | reverse complement strand
TACGACGATTGGGATTCGGACGACTGGGACACCGACGACTGGGACACCGACGACTGGGATCTTGACGACTGGGACACCGACGATTGGGACACCGACGATTGGGACACCGACGACTGGGACACCGACACGGACGAGACCCGCGGTTAAGAACAGTCTTATCCGTCACATCATAACAGAATAGGCATTCCGTCCGGTTTTTGCATATGCGGAGCCGGACGGATTTAAGATATCAGGCTGTCTGACAGTCATTATTATTTGATCGGAGGCCCCGATTGCAGAAACTTGTCAAAATCAGCGATATTAGAAAAAAATACGGGAAGAAAACCGTGCTTGACGGCGTCTCGTTTGAGGCTTCCGGCGGAAGCATCACCGGTATCCTCGGCGTGAACGGGAGCGGAAAATCGACTCTCCTCGGGATCCTGTCGGGAGTTTTGAAGTCGGACGGCGGGGATTTCACCGCGGACGGAGTGAGCCTTTTCAAGGACCGCGCCGCGAGAGACCGCACTGTCGGCTTCATACCGCAGGGCACCCCTCTCATAGAGGAGCTGACCGCCCGCGACAATCTTCTTCTCTGGTATAAGAAAGAGGATATGGAGAAGGAACTCGAAGGCGGAGTTCTGAAGATGCTCGGGATCGACGAATTCCTCGGCGTGCGCGTTTCAAGGATGTCGGGAGGCATGAAAAAAAGGCTCTCCATCGGATGCGCCGTCGCAAACAGACCCGGTGTTATCCTGCTCGACGAGCCGACGTCCGCGCTCGACATCATCTGCCGCGAGGCGATAATCGATTATCTTCTGAAATTCAGAGACGCCGGAGGGATCGTCCTGATCGCGACTCACGACACGCGCGAGATCGGTCTTTGCGACTCGCTCTACGTTCTGAAGGGCGGACGGCTCATTGAGACCGACCGCAATATCCCGCCCGAAGAGCTGACGGAGATGCTGAAGTGATGAAGCCGTTCAAGTATTTTTTCACGAGGCTCAAAGCTCACGTCAAGGCGTCGCCGGCCGTTATCGCGGTCGCGCTTCTGACCGCCGTCACCGTCGCCTTTCTCGCGTCCGCTCTGATAAAGAACGCGGTGGAGAGCGACGACTCGGACAAGCTTTTCAAGATCGGAGTGACTGGCGCTACGGATCAGAGATACATAGACCTCGCGATCGACACGATGCGCAATCTCGACAAGTCGAGGTTTTCCATCGACTTCGAGATAATGGAGGAGGAAGAGGCGAAGTCTCTTCTGAAGTCAGGCGATATTCTGGGATATATCCGCATCCCGGAGGGATTCGTCAGCGCCGCCGCGAGGGCGGAATTCATACCCGTGCAGTACGTCTCCGAGGGGCTTGACACCGCTCTCGAGGAAAACCTGATGAAGGAATTCATCATGATCGCGGAAAGGCTCGCAGACTCCATACAGAAGGGCGTGTTCGGCATCGAACAGTATCTCTCCGACAAACGGGTCGACCGCGGCGAGATCGACGAGATAACGGACAAATTCGCTCTCGAATACGCCGCGTACCTGCTCGCCAGGAACGACACGGTCATGCTTAAAGTCATCGGAGAAGACGCGGACGTATCGACTCTCGGCTACTATTTCCCCGCCTTCGCTCTGTTTTTCATGATGCTCTTCGGGATCGGGTGCGCCTCTCATCTCGTGAAGCGCGATATGTCGCTCCCGAAGATTCTCTATTCAAGGCGGGTCGGAGCAGTATCCCAGGTCTTATCCGAAAACGCGGCCTACTTCATTTTTATGTTCTGCTTCGTTTTCATTCTTCTCGTATTGGGCGGATGGGTGCTCACGGGAGACCATCTCGCCTCGATCACCAGCGGAGCGGACGTGCGGTCATTCGCGCGCTTCGCGCTTCTCACGGCGCCCGCGGCGCTTATGATCTCGTCAATGCAGCTGTTTCTTTACGAATGCGTTGAAGGAACGGTCAGCGGCGTTCTCGTTCAGTTCGTCGCGGCGATCTCGATCTCATATATCTCGGGATTCTTTTACCCGTCGGGATTCTTTCCCCAAACAGTACAGAAGATCGCGCTCGCGCTTCCGGGCGGAGCGGCGTTCTCGTACGCAAAGCGGGCGTTTACCGGCAGGGTATCCGCGGAATACCTTCTTCCCGTCCTCGGCTACGCCCTCCTTTTCATCGTTCTCTGCGCCGTAGTCAGAAAGATCAGACTGAGAGGTGACGGGGCATGATAAACACGGTAAATAACGGCTCTGCGAAGCAAAGAAGAGGAATGCTCTTCGTCATGCTCGCAAAGAGGCTGATGTTCAAAAAGAGTTTTATAGCTCTGCTTCTTCTCATTCCTCTTCTCTCGGGACTCATGTCCGCGGCGGCGAAGGAAGACTCCGGAGTCATGACTGTCATTCTCGTCGCAGAAGGCGGCGAGTCGAGTCTGTCTCACGAAGCGGCGGACTACCTTGTGAGGGAAGAGAGCGTCGTGAACTTCAAGATCTACGACGACGCGGAGGCGGCAAAAGGCGAAGTACGCTTCGGAAAGTCAGACGCCGCCTGGATATTCCCCGAAGACCTTGAAGAGCGCATCGCGCAATACGCGAAAGACGTATCGGGCAAAGCCGAACTCGTCACGTGTTATCAGACGACGGAAAACACTTTGATCCGCATTATGAGGGAGAAGCTCAACGAAGCCGTTTTCTCCTTCCTTTCCGAAAAAGTATTCGACAGGTTCTCCGAAGAAGAGGTGCTCGACCGCTACGGTTTCGCAGACCGCGACGCGCTCGATCGCTACAGAGAAGAGTCTGCGATGAAGATCCGACTCGTCGAGTTCGAGTATCTCGACAGCGCGCCGGTTCAGACCGACGACTCCGGTTTTCTCGCGTCGCCCATCAGGGGGCTCTGCGCGCTCGCCGCGCTCCTTTGCACCCTCGCCGCTTCCCTTTTCACCCTGAAGGACGAGAAGGACGGTTTCTTCTCGAGGCTCCCTCTCGAAAAACGCCTATCGGGGTGCTTCGCGGCTAACGTGACCGCGGCGCTGATCTCGTCGGCGGCAATGGTGATATCGCTCGCGATAGCGGGAACTTTCACGTCGTTTGTCCCGGAGGTCCTCTCCTCTCTCGTATTCGCCCTCGCCTCGGCTTCGTTCTGTACGCTTTTGTGCAGAGTATTTACGAGCCCGTTCGCGCTCGGCGCTTCGATACCGCCTCTCACGGCGGTAATGGCGGTCGCCTGCCCGATATTCTTAAGCGTAAAGCTGCCGGTCAGCGTCGATTTTCTCTTCCCCGTTACGTACGCCGTAAAAGGCGTCAGGATGAACTCTTATCTGCTGCGCGGTCTGCTCTACTCTGCGATATGTCTCGCCGCGGCGATAATACTCGACAGAGTCCGCTTAAAGAGAAGATGACGCGCCGTATCGGCACGTTTTCCAAAAACGAGCGGCGCTTTATTGACTTTGCGTATCATTTATGATAAAATTGTTGTCAGCAAATCAAGGAGTCACAGTATAATGAAGATATTTAAAGGCATCAGAAAAACTGCTGTCGCAGTAATACTTTTAGTTTCGGTAATATCGTCGTCCCTCGCGCTGGCGTCCTGCGGCAATTCCCGTCCGAAGACCGAAGTGCCGGAGAACATGAAGAGCGAAGAGCGAAAGAAGACCCGCGAGAATATTTCCGACGAAGACCGCGCGGCGTATACCGCGAAGCTTGACGAGTATATGCAGTACCTGAACGGCGACTATTCGGTCATTGAAGATCTTTATCCCGCGGATTACTGGGAGGTCATAGGAAGCACTCCCGAAGAGATCGTCGAGGCTCTTAAGGCGAGCGCCGAGAGCAACAGAGCCGCTTCCGTGCAGAAGTACGGAGAAGGGTACAAAGCGACGTACGAGATCGAGTCCGAGAAGAATTACGAGCTTCTGCTCGAGAGTCTCAAATCCTCTCTGAAAGAGAACTTCAACATCGCTCCCGAAAGGATCTCGAAGGCGTACAACCTTTACGTCACTATAACGATCAGCGGTCCCAAGAACAAGAGTTCCGATTCGTTCTACATCATGCCGACAAACATTGACGGCAACTGGTATCTCGTAAACGAGAGAGGCGATTTTAACTGATAGATTCAAAAATCCCGCGCCACAGGCGCGGGATTTTTTTATTTATTCCTCCATGCGGACGGCGCAAGCGCTATCAGGATCGGGAATATCTCAAGTCTGCCCAGCAGCATATCGAGGGACAAAACCGATTTAGAAAGCACTGAGAACTCCGAGAACGAACCGAGCGGTCCGACGTCCCCGAGTCCGGGCCCGATGTTGTTGAAGCACGAGACGACCGCAGTGAACGACGTCGTCGTCGACATTCCGTCGAGGGAGACTACGAGGGTCGAGAGAGCCGTCAGGAGAACGTAGACCACGAAATATCCGCAGACGTTCATGACGACGCTGTGTTCCACCGCATCACCGTCACAGCGCACGATGTAAACGCTCTTCGGCTTCACCGTGCGGCGGATTTCGCGTATCGCGGTTTTGACGAGAATGACAAGCCTCGAGACCTTCATACCTCCTCCGGTAGAACCGGCGCACGCTCCGATGAACATCAGTACGACCAGCACTGTCTGTGAAAATGCCGGCCACGTATTGGCGAAGTCGGCGGTCGCGTAACCGGTCGTCGTGATGATCGAAGCGGTCTGGAAGAAGGAGTATCTGAACGCTTCTCCGACCGTGGAATACACGTTTCTCACCATCGTATTGATCATGAGAACTCCGACCGAAGCGCCGACGATGCCGAGATACCACTTCACCTCTTCGTTCTTGAACGCGGAGGAGAAGCGGCGTATCAGCATGAAATAATAGACGTTGAAGTTGATACCGAACAGTATCATGAAAACGGCTATTACCATCTCGTAATACACGTTGCCGTAGTGCATGATGCCGTCTGCGTATATACTGAATCCTCCCGTGCCGGCCGTTCCGAACGAGTGGACGAGACTGTCGAAGAGAGGCATACCGCCGAACGACAGGAACAATATCTCAAGAACGGTAAGCCCGAGGTACATCCCGTAGAGGATACGCGTGTTGAATCTGAGCTTTGATACGAGCTTGCCGTAAGTCGGGCCGGGGGATTCCGCG